>JBBRSV010000001.1:0-112558 GCA_038245055.1 Chitinophagales bacterium
GTTAGCTTTTTCTAATGCCGCAACGGCTTGCGGGCTTAATGATTTTTTTTTCCATGATCCTGTAAATTTTAAGTGAATAAATAAACTTACAATTTACAGAATCTATAACTCAGCGCCTGTATAGGCGATGTTAGTTCAACGGACACGGCTTGGCGATGTGGTGGAATTTGAAAATCGTCAGCCCGGAACCGAAGCCCAATAAAAATACAAAAGTTGAAGCTAACAAACAAAAGCCCACCAGAATTACGTCCGCTGGAACCGATGCTGATAGCGATAAAAAGCCGAAGCTAACAACGTCCAGCCACCATATTGCCAAACCGCCTGTTATGGGCAGTTTTATCACGTTAGCTTCGTCAGTCACAATGTAATGGTGTCAAACCAACAATCAAAAATCTGTCGCCATTTGTTTCGTCAATATTATAATTTTCAAATGCTGTAATGCTTAACTTTTTTGAGGCTTCTGTTACTCTTAGTCGCTCTGCTGTTGAATATAAAGTATTCGCCGCAACGTTTCTAAGAATAAAAGGATTTGTGTCTTGTTGAACTGTTTGAGAATATTTTAATCGTTGAAACTTTTCAGCAAGCTGTCTGCCGTTTTCGGAATAACTACCGTCCAAAAACGGTTCAGCATTTTGTAAAAATTTGTTGAACCAATGAAAAACAATTGGTGTCGGTGTTGTCAACCAACATAAAAAAGTTGTCCCTGTTTCGCTTTGTCGTTTAATAGTATCGGCAGCTATTTTCTGCCATAACCGTTTTGCAAGTCCAAATGATTTATAATTGTCAGCACAAACTGTCAAGCCATAATAAACTGTTTCAGTATCCTCGATTTTTTCAAAATTGTACATTGCAAAACATATCAATTCTTCGTCTTCATTTTCAAAGTAAAATATTTCTTTGCAGTGCTTTATTTCTCTGTCAAGTAATGAAGAAGTGTCCAAATAGCTAAACTGGGCTAATTGTATAAGTTGACTGATGAAACTTTCATCAACATTAAAGTCTGTCTTATGTTTATAGTTGAACGTGTCCATCAAAAAATTGCCCATAACGTTTGTATTTGCGCTAATGTACGCTACCTTTTTACCCAAAACAATTTTTTTTTATATTTGATTTCTAACGTTTTATGTAATAAACGCGCGGTTCAGTACTTATAGCGCAAATACAACTCACGTTAAGGTCAAATCATCTAATGGACTTATGATTTTCATTAGATCTTTATTACTTGTATGCAAATAAATTAAGGTTGTTTTAAGATCATTGTGTCCTAATAGCTTTTGGATCATTGTTACATCTGTACCTCTTTCTATCAGATGGGTGGCAAAGCTGTGTCTTAAACTATGCATGCTTCCTGGTTTCATTACACCTGCTTTTTTTTTGGCTGCTTGCATTACTTCCTGTAGGCTACGGGTACTGTATGGTGTTCCTGGCAAACTGCCACCAAATAGATACCCTTTTTTATCCGGGTTATATTCTTTAGCATACTCCCTTAGCATTACTAATAGAATAGGGCTTAAAGTTACCACCCGATCTTTTTTACCCTTTGCCTGGCTAATGAAAATAGTCATTCGCTTGCTATCTATTTGGTAGGTTTTTAAGGTCACAATTTCACTTACACGTAGTCCGCCACTATAGGCAATCATGAGCATTGCTTTATGTTTTTTGTTAGCTACGCTATTTATAATCGCAGCTATCTCATCCTGGCTAAATATGCCTGGCAATAATTTTTGCTTCCTGGGCCGTGGTATTTCAAAAAACATTTTTTCTTTGTGCAAAACCTGCTCATAGTAAAACTTGAGAGAATTAATTCTGCTGTGTATCGTATTCTCACTTAGTTTCAATTGATTGATACAATATAGAATGTATCTCTGTAATTCTTCAGGAGTCAATTCCTTTGCGGATTTATTTTTCAGCGTTTGTAGAAAAATCTGAAATTCATTGCAATATGTGCGAATTGTGCTGGGGCTATATCCTTTTAAAATTAATCTGTTGTTGTATTCGATAAATTCCAGTTCATTTTCTTTACTTATACTTTCTGTTTGTTTTGGCACCTTCATCTTTTCTATAGTTTTATATAACTCTTTTTGAATTGGTATAGAATTATCCCTTTTTAATAAAAGATGTTTTTTTAATTCATCCGTTCTCATTTGCACCTTACCATTAAGTGCTTTAGCAATTACTTCGTAATTGTTTTTTGATAATGAAACATGCCAGCACTTTTGAGTACGGCTCCATTTAGCGCCTGCTTTCTTCTGAATTAGATTTTGGATTACCGCATTCTTCTCAAAATATATTCCTATACGTTCTTCACCTCTATGTTGTATTGGCTTTAATATTACTTTTTCCATTTTATAATTTTACTGAATTATAAATGATGCCATCATTAATGGTAAGAAAAATTAAAAGGGTGATTCGTCTGATTCAATCTCCAGATCATCCTTTATTGATTTTTCCTTTTTATCGAGCATTACCAATTCCACAGCATCTACTTGCACCACATATTTTTTGTTTCCTTCTTTATCTTCATATTGCCTGGTGCGCAATTTTCCTTCAATATACAACAAGCTACCTTTATGCATGAACTTTTCAGCAAGATCTGCAAGGCCACGCCAGGCAATGATCGTGTGCCAGTCGGTACGGCTTTGCACTTCACCGGTTTTATTACGGAAACTTTCTGTAGTTGCAAGGGTTAATTTGGCAACGGTAGTCCCATCCTGCAGTTTTTTATACTCCGGGTCTTTCCCAAGGTTGCCTACTAATATTACTTTGTTTATTCCTCTCATTGTATGAAATATTTAGCTGACTAAAGATCCTGACTATTTTCAAAAAAGTTGGTGATTTTGCTACCTTGCTATGAAAACTATTTAAAGTTAATTCTAAAACTTTTGATTTTGAAAATACTATTAGTATTGCTTTTGAAGGAAATTATTCAATGAGGCTCTGATGGTTGAATAGCTTTCATTTGGTAATCGAAAATTAACCATGCTTTCATTTTTAATAGTCAGCTCTTAAATTTATTTTATTGCCGATTATTTCAACCATTCTATTTATGGTTACCACTCTAAAGTAAATTACATGTTTAGTTCATCAAAAACATTCGGTGGAATAGATTATTATGAAAATTACTTCACGCTAAAATTATAAGAACCTTGGTTAGGTAGCACTCCATGTTGAACCAAAATCCCAAACTCAAATTCCTCGCCCTCTCCTTCTTTTTCTTCGTCCCTTTCCATCACTTTCATAATTTTCTTTTTCCAGCTCACTAATAAAGTCTTCAAATAAAATTCCCAACTGAACTTCATTACCAGAGTTATTTCCTCCGACTTCAAAGCCAGTATTTTTTTCTTCCAGAAATTTTGTGGCATTGTCAGATAAATTCTGATCATTTTGAAAAGCGTTAATTCCTTTTTCGGCTGTTACAAAATCTTTCTGTCGATCGCCCACGGAATTTTTTATTAAATGATCAAGCTTAATTACATCACTCCCTTTATAAACTTCTTTTTTATTATGGTCTATTATGGCATATCCATAAGGTTTATCTTTATCCTTACCAGTAAAAAAAATAAAATCCAGTCCAAATTTTTGCTTCAGGATCTTGGTTAAATCGCTTTCAAATTTTTTTTGCTCGGTAGTAAATTTGTTATCATGATTACTGCGCAGCACACCGGAGTATTGCTTTCTGTATTTATAGATAATTGCCTTTGTCTGATTTATATTTCTGTCGGCATTTTCATTCATTTTTATCTTTACATCAATATCAGATAAGGCAATGCTACCCTGCTTTTCTCCGTGTTTAAAAAATATCAACTGACCTTGTTTCTTTTGTGTTTTATAACCATTTATCTCCATAAGCAACGCAAATTGCGCAATGGTGCTAAACTTATAAGTAAGCGAATTATTTAAATGGCGGTTAAATTCCTGATGTGGTTCTCTGTTTAAAATAGCATTGAGGTAATGATTGGCTCTCTTCCCTTCAAAATTGTCTTTAATCTTTTTCCCATTAATCCCTACCCTGCTTGACACAATATGCACATGATTGTTCAGGGTGTCATGGTGTTCGTAAATTAAAATTGGATTTTCTCTATATCCTAATTGCTGCATGATCTCTAAAGCGATATCCTTTAATTGTGCATGAGTTAACTCACTTCCTTTGCAACTACAGGTAGCATGAAATACAGGGCTTTTTATTTTATGGCTCCGTGAAGAATAATCTTGAAAATATTTTTTAAACTCTTCCTTTGATATTTCTGTTCTATCCTGAAGGTTTCCAAAGTTCTCAAAGTAAACAAGTCCTGCTGTGCCTTGTTTCACTTTTTTCTCATTATAATTCACTGCATTGAAATTGCTTCCTGCCGCAGGCATTATTTTAAAGATGGCGCTATTCATCTAAAATAAATTTTTGCCTAATAATTCACTGATCTCGTTTCTCTTTAAATTATATTTTTTTAACTCCTCCACGAGCATAAAAAATTCACCGTCTTCAATCTTTCGGTCAGCTCTTATTTGTCGCAGTGCGATGGTGAGTTGGTTAATATTTTTACCGATATAATTGATTTCTTTACAAAGTGAATGTACTTCCTCAAATTGCTGAATCTTGATTCTGTTATCTGGCAAAGGCATTTCTTCAATTTGATGTTCGATAATTTTCCTCATTGAAGTTCCCAATTCCTTTGCTTGCCTTCCTAATTTTTCTTTAAGGTGCCTGGTCATCCTAAAATTCACCTGGATTCTCGCTTCTTTCATATTCATCAACTAATTTATTAATTAAAGTTATAAATTAATTAATCTCATTAAATAAATAAGTTGCGCCAAAATTTTATTTTCCCGCCTAAGCGGGCAAGATGGCCTTTGGAATGTAAAGACAAAGACACATCTTGTCATGATTTCTATTTTTACCAGGTTTGGTTATTCTAAATATAATTAATTGTTGAATCTCTTTATTAGTAGGCATTTATTAGTGCTAATCTTCAGGAATCTTCAATTGCTCTTTTCTGTATTTCGCCCTTAATCTGCAATAATTTTCATAAGTCTTTAAAAATTCTTTCAAACTTTAATAAGGCTTTTATAATCCACATAAATCTTTAAAGAGATTTATAAATTATTTGATTTTATTAATTTAATAAATATCTTCGATATAATTATTAAAGCGTTAATCAAATGAAGAATAAAACAAATGAGGCTAATATAAGGGAGAGAATATTATCTGACGGCTACGGAAAATTCGACTTGATCGAAACTAATTATACAAAGGAGGAAATACTTAATGCCAAACCACGGGTACTCCTAAAGAATATTATGGAAAGGTTTTCGATTCCTGATGGTGCCATTAACCGTAAGACATTTTGGTCATGGCTCCTACGCTATAAGAAAAAAAACAATCCTACTTCTCTTCCAACATCCATATTTCAAATAGAGAATTCCAACCTTACCAAATCGTTGGAACATTCAGAAGACTGGCGCGGATTTAATCCATCAAACGCGGAATCATTAAAACAAGGGAAAGCCGTTATTAAAGTGATCAAATAAAATTCTCCAAAACAATCTCTCAATAAAAAATAAATATCATGAAGACATTTTATTTCAATATCCAAAGTAAAGGAGGAGCCGGTAAATCCATGCTTACATATTTGCAGGCACTCAAACATGAAAAAAATGATAAGGCAGCTTTTGTTGATTTAGACAGCTCTACACAAACCTCAACAAAACAACTTCATTTTTTAACGCTACAAGAGGCCAACCGGCTATTTTCGGTTGACATCTTCGACAATCTGAAAAAAATAGAACGTGAAAAACTCTATGATGTACTCCAGGCATTCAACACACAACCATTTGAAGAGATCTATATTGACTTTGGCGCTCCTGAAAGTGAACAATTGCCCTCTTTATTTTCTTTGGACTTTACCATAGAGGAATTTAAAGAGTTTGAAAAGGAGTTGAAAGCCAGATTTGTATTTAATGTGATTCTCTGTGGCGGTACTTCTTACGCCAGCACTTTTACTTACCTGAAAAGACTTACTGAAATCATCAAAGGCAAATTTGAAATAGTAATGTGCCTGAATGAATTGACTTTCCTGAATTACAATCTCTTAGTGGATGAATTAAATGAATTTGCTAAAAAAGCGAAAGGATACATTTCAAAGGTGGTTGGTTTTGGGGACATCCATGTTGACAGAAATTCAGGACAAATAATTACTGAGAATATCAGAAACGGCACTGGCTTCACAGGATATAATTCATTCGCTGCTAAAACGATCATTAAAAGAGAAATGGCAAAGGTTTAAAGTCTTCAAATGTCTACAATAGTCTTCAATCATCTTCATTAATCTTCAAGAACGTTCATTATTCCTTAATAGCCTTCAATGAAAAAGACGACTGATTATCAAAAAGTCCTGGAACAATTTAGAACGCATTATAGAAACGAATATGGAATTAATCTTGACGATGAAGTATTGTATTTTTTCGTCCGGGTAAATGAAATGCAATCAGGCTTAAAAAAGGACATAAGTAAGCTTCCGAAAATAACATTCAAAACCGGATGGGATTATTTTTTATATGGGCTCGGTGCCTGGCTTGTCCCTTCAATGATTGTGTCCATCATATTATCAGTACAGTTGGCTGTAAATACAAATAGGCAGTCAGAAAATATCCAGGCAGGAGAAATAACTTTTAAAAATAATACACCTTTTCTGGAAATTAAAACTGATAGTTCAACATTCTATCTTCCAATTCAAAAAAAATAAGCTCATGAAGGAAATATTTCTTTTCCTCTAAATTCTGAATGGAATCTCACTCACGCCAAAAAAATTTGATTATAAAATATCTGTAAAGTAAAAGATACACAAATGAATAATTTAAAAACATTTCAGGATTTCCGTTTGCAAATTTCAATCATCGAGCTGGCCATTGCTAATGGATATAAATTAAGTAAACGCGATGGTTTAAAATGGCCCGTTTTGAAAGATGAAGTTTCCGGAGAAAAAATAATAATTGTGAATCCGCAATCTTCATCTAACCAGGGATACTTTAATCCAAATGATCCAAAAGACAAAGGGACACTTATTAATTTTATAAAAAACCGGTTGGGTTCAATATTCCCTTATGAAAGTTCCAAATCTGAAATGAGCAATGTAAATGCAGTTCTATACAATTATCAGAATCTGGATGTTCCGCAAAAAAGCATTCATAAATCCAATTTTGAAAAATTGATTGAAAATCATTCTTCAAAGGAATTTATGTTACCTGAGGGAATATCAGAATTAAAAAATATAGAATACTTGCATTCACGTGGATTGGAATTACAATCGTTGAATAACAGTGCATTTAAAGGAAGAATATATAATGTCACAATAGATAAGTTTAATAATATCGGATTTCCATACTATGATGCAGAGGATAAAATTGCGGGTTATGAAATTCGCAACAAAGAATATAAGCACATGGTTGAAGGCTCAAAAAGATCTTCTTGTGTCTGGCATTCAAATATTCCCAACATATTGGATTTTGTTGTTCTTACAGAGAGTCCGATAGATGCAATTTCTTATCATCAATTAAAAGGAAAGGAGAATACGCTTTATGTTGCCTTCGCCGGCGCAGTCGGAGATGTTCAGCTCGCTACTCTAAAAGCAATTATAGAACAAACTAACACAAGCATTGATTTCAAATTTATTTCTGCCGTTGATAATGATGATGCAGGGATTAGATATACGGAAAAATTTAAGGTGGCATTTTCAGATAATTTAATTGTGGATGTTCCTTTACTAAAAGATTTTAACGAGGATCTAAAAAAGAGTCAGACAAAGATTCGGAGTTTGAAAATTTGAATGCTTCGAATTTATTTCTTCGGGCTCAAGAAATTTTTATAGTAAATTATCTTCACAGTCTCCCGTTGTCTTATGCTTAAAGGAATGGATATTCCAATTAATTTTTATTGAACAATCGCATGTAATGAGAATCCGGGGTATTGAATCCGGGATTCGCCAATCCTCCAATTTGCATTACACATTTATGAATTCGGGCGGTACAACACCGGATGTTTGCATTATTATAATTGTAATAAGATTGAAAATGTGAAAAAAAATAGATGCGGAACGAGTGCAGGCAATGGATGACCGAAAAACAAAACATAAATGTTGGCACTTCGACGAGCTCAGTGTGACAGGGTGCTGCTAGTTTTGTGTTTATGGTTTTGTTTTTTCGGGTTGGCTTTTGTGCAGTGTGCCGCCATTGCCTAACTTAGTGAAGTCTTTATTTTTTTTATTCACGAAGTCCACCTTTTATATTTAATGGATTTCTACAGGCATTAACCTGGTTGGCTAATTTCATTGTCTCGGAGGTTATAGTTTTGTATAGCAGAGACACGGCTTCAATTTGGACAGCGAGTATCTGGAAGTAGAGCGAAGTAGCTGGAGTGAGCCTGGAATTGAGGGCAAAGCCCGAGAGCAAGCGAATGGAAGCGAATGAGCAGCGAATGACAGGGCGAAGTTCACCGAAGGCAATCGGTGTATGTGAGCATTTATTAAATATGCAACGAAGTGAAATATTTAATTTAAAAATGCGATGTAGGTTTTATAACGTTGAGTGACAAATTTCACGGATTATTTCTTTGATTACTTTTCATAAAAGTTGAATGATTTTCCAAATCCAATTTACCTTTTAGCATTATAACCTTTTATCGTTATTTTCTTCAATTCTAATTAAATCATCCACTAATTCCCCTAAAAATTTGCACGAATAATTCTTAATATTGTCTAAATGCTTTTTCATGCGCCTCTTTTATTTGGTTCGCTAAAGATTCAGGTGCGATAACTTTTAATGTATCCCCATAAGAAAGCAATTCCATTAACAGATCATGAGTGAGACAAAGCTTTAATTTCATTTTAATTTCTTCATCATTATCTACCAACAATTCCTGCGTTTCGTGAAGGGGTAATGTTTTAATATACTTTCCTTGCAACGGGTCGAATGATAAAATGATATTCTGTGGTTCTGTATCATTAGGGCTAATGATGCCAAAGCAATAACGATAACTTTGTTCAATACTATAATTATCCGGATATAGAAAAGTTTGCCTGGTAATATCAAGGTTCGTCAGGCGATCGAGCGCAAAGCTTTTAATGTGATCGTCTGTACTCTCTTTAGCCATTATATACCAGCGGTTTTTAAATTCCTTCAACGCATAAGGTTCTACCAGCCTTTGGCTCAATTCTTCCTCCCAAAACTTTTGATAAGTAAATTTTATTTGAAATCTGTTTTTGATCGCATGTAGTAAGCCATATAAATTTTCTGTTCCCTGCGGTCTGCGTTTTTCCATGTGAATAAACGGAGTAAGGTCTTGAGCAAGATTCAAAGAATTGAACATATCAAATGCCTCCATCATCCTTTGGAAATTCATGTTCTCACTTTCGCTCTGACTGATAAAATAACCTTTGTTTGATTTTGAATATTCAATATCAATTCCAAAAAGGTTATGTATTTCCCTGATATCTCTTTGCAATGTTCGTTTGGAAAAACCGATGCTCAATGTATCGTCCTGCATTTGCATATAATCAAACTGGCGCTCAAAATAATTTTCCAATTCCATATAAGTGGAATAGGGTTTTGCTTTAAGCTTTTTTAGGATCAGCAGGTAGCGCGATATGTAGCCTCGTTTAGACATTAGTTATAGGAATTAAAACTTTTTTGCCAATCCTTTTAATTTTTCAGTTTTCTCAATTATTGCTTCTGGCATTTCTAAAAGTTTTTCTTGCCAATCCCTTGCTTCTGACCATGGTTTAAAATCGCATCCCCAAATCCAATCGTCAAGCTTAAATTCTTTACCAATCTCAAATTGGTTGAAATAGTCCCATAGCTTTTTCTGAAGAATTGGATCTTTAGGCTTGTTAGGAAGCCAGTCTATGCCAAATTCCAAATTATCGAAATCACTCCTAAAATAAAAGTATATCCAATAGCTATTATTCTCCAATAAAAACCCAAATCCGGAATCAGCTTTACCCAAAATGGCAGACTCCTCTGACGTATCGAAACTCCATCCTAAGCCTTTTGCCTTTTCTGATAATTTACTCGCAACGTTTCTTATAACTTGAAGTTTAATTGCCTCCTGATTTTCCCATACTGTTTGCGCACTGCTGATAAAATCCAGATTTCCAGCGACAGCTTCTGCGATTTCATTTTTCATATTTTCATTTGTTGATTGATGTGTCAATTGTTTAAGAAGATAAATATATTGCGTAATAGTTTCTCGCAGTAAAGGAAGACTCACAGCATTTTCTCTACATTTTTCCAGCCAACCAATAATGAAAGTTTTATAATTTATAGCAACAACATTTATCGCTTCAGTTGAATAGTAAGGTTCGTCATTACAAGTTGTATAATTACCAGGTGCTTCACCATTAAGAGTTAAATACATAACTATTGGCTCTTTATGCAGTGTATTCTTGCAATAATTATAATATCTTCTTAACTGACCTTTTTGATCGTCTGCATAAATCTTATTCTCAAGAACAATTGCTTCTCCGCTCCCTGTCGTAAGAATTATATCGATTCTTCCACCATCTTTATCATCAACTGTTTTATTTCCTATCCCTTTCTCTATCTCAACGTTTATTTCCTCCTTTCTAAAATTTTCAATCACATTCTCGTAATTTATAATCCTCGTTGATAAATCTTTATCCGCTTCAATTGTTTGTTTTAGAGATTCCAAAAAATGATTAAGAAACAAATTTCTGCAACCATGTTTCCCATTAGGATTTAATAATTCCGCTATCAATGCAGAATGTAGTTTTACCTCACTTGAATCCAATCGAAGAATATTAAAAATATTAAATCTTTCTCCAGTTATTTCAGCAATTTTATCGTATTTAGTAATGATGGCTGCTATACGATTCAATAATGAACTTGTATTTTCCTCTAGCATTTTATTAATTTATTTTCAAAATAATAAACTATTAGAATTCAATTTACTCCCTGAAATCCAATTGAACTATATTTTCTTATGTTCTGATAATCCTTTTCATCCTGGTTATAAATAGAAGCAAGTGACATCGGCCTGGTTACCGTACTTTTGAAACCAAGTTTATCTGATAGTTGTTGCGCCTTCTCAATCTCTAATTCCTTAAACTCATATTTTGCGATCAATCGACCCTTTCTCATTAAGGCACTATCAATCTTGGTGATATCGGTATTGAAAGAACAAATTATTTGAACATCCAAACAATCAGCAAGCAAGCCATCTGAAATGTTGAGTAATGAAGAAACCGGTGAATTACCATCTTTCTCTCTGTCCACAACAATGTTTTCGGCATCTTCAATTACGAATATCGAATTAGGATTACCTATCAGAACGGAAATAAGCCCTGGGTCTGTAAGTCCCTTTGTCAGATTTGGTGGCAAAAAAATCACATTCTTATTTAAAGAAGTAATTAAAAACCTGATGTAGGAGGTTTTTCCTGTGCCGGGTTTTCCATGCAATAAAACTAACCCCTTGTCATTCTTTCGGGAAAGCCGCTTCAAAATGGTTTGGTGAATTTCTTTAAAATCGTTGTTGTAGTTATGGTCAATACTCAACCTTGGTTTTCTAATTTTTAAAGTTTTTGATTCAATGCCATTACATCCTTCAACCAATAGTGAAATTTCGGGCGTTGCCTTTCTTTTTCTTTTTTTGAATTTGTGAATTTCTTTTATAATTTGATCAACCTTAAAATATTCTGTCCTATTAAAAAGAAATCGAACTATACAATGGTTCGTATCAAAATCAACAATCAGATCATCATACAGAAAGTAGAAAATATCATCAATCTCGGCGTGTTTGCCTCTCGGGATATATAGTTTGTCAAAGTGGACTAGTTTGATTTCTGATTTATAATTTTCCTCAAACCATTTACGGGCTTTCCTGCAATCAATTTCAATCTCATGAATAAAGTTGGGTATTGAATTGAAGTAAGCGAGAAATAAATTTAACTCATCGAGGTAATTCCTTCTTTCCGTAAATACATCAGAAAGTCTGATTTTTGTCGTTGTCTGGTTAAGGTCAAAGGCCGGGTGTAGGATAATTTTATTTTCTTCCATCTATATTTTTTTAGAAATCAAAAGTAGATGCATGAAACGCCAAAGGGTGTCGCGATGGAAAATTTTTGGATATGTGAGATTAGGCTTTGGTCCAGGATTCGTAAATCCTGACCAGACTTAATATGATAGAAAACTAAATCGTCTTGACCTCTAGTAATGTAGTGTTGAAAGGAGTGTCTACTTATAAAATTGTTTTTGAACAAGCAGAGCAGCCTCTGTTTGTGCTCCGTCAATAATCATGTATAGGTCAACTATAGCAGGTCTTATGTTTTTTTTAAGGCAATACTCCTGTATGAATTTTACAGTATTAACGTAGTTTTTATCACCAGATGTTTTTTCAACAATACCTATTTTAAGAGATGTTTTCATTACAGCTGAATCAGGTTTGATACAATCATATCCACTTTCTAAAAGGAAATGCAAAAGTGTAGTTGTTTCTCGAAGGAATGGAGCTTTAGCCTCCTTTAGCTTGGTTTGTAATTCTTTAAATCCTATCCAAAATAGTTCTATGTCTTTATGCGATTTTATTGATTTAGGAATTGGTGGGTTCGTTAATAAAGATAGAACAGTTTTATTCTTTTTGAGTAATCTTGCAAACATAACAATTTGAAAGAGTTTTGTCCTTTGTCGTATTGCTGTTATCTTTTCCCAATACTTCTCTGCAATGTCACAGGGATTCATTTTAGCAACTTTGTCTACCGAATAGTTCTCGAAGATTTTGTCAAAAATTTTTTCTTTTATTATCTTTTTGACTAAAGCGGATTGGGCTTGCTGACTGAAAGCAATGAGTCGTACAAAGATTTTAAGTAGGTCGGCTTCGCTTAATGTCTTTGGAGGTTTTCTTTTTGTTCTTTCCCGATATTCAACTGTAAAATTTGGTATTACTTTAAACTGATTTACCTTTTTTATAATGTCATCAATTTTGCTTTCTATAATTTGCATATTGCTTGATTTTATAAGGTAACATGGAGAGGTAATATTTGTATTTCTGAATAATGCGCAAAAGCCAAAATACAAAATACTTCAGTTAGAGATATAAAAATTCAAATTAAACCAAAACTTAAAAGCAGGTTCGAAAACCATCTTTTATTAAGATTAAATTTAATCCGCATCCCCATAAGATTTATGTAAATATTTATTGCCTGTATTTAAGAAGCTTTTTTCATTGAGGTTGCGAAGAGGATGAATAATTTAAATCTGCTCCTTCCCTTAAAGTATTAAATATTTTCTCGAGCGTTCCATTTCTAAAATTCTCTTCGATGGTACCATCGCTGAAACGATCTGCTCTGAAGATTGTAGTCAGATACATCGAAATGTCAAGTAATGAACAATTTGAAAAATCAAAATTCGTATCCATAATATTTTTCTTCCCTGTATCCCATGACATCCAATTAAAATTGAAAACCAATTTCATTTCGTAAATCTTTTCATGAAACGAAGAAAAAGTTTCGGCTTTCATAAAGTTCTCTTTGCTGCTTTGTCCCTTTACGGTTTCATACAAGTCAATTAAATTTTGACGATCCTCTTTAGTAATTGTGTCTAAATAAATTTTCTGTTTCTCAAAAACAGGATCATTCGGATTAAATTTCGCTGCATCAAATTCGTTTTTGCTATCATACACTTCATGTAGATACCAATCAAGCTCAAACTTTGTTTCAATAATATTTTTTTCATCAGGAAAAATTTCCTGACCCTCATCTTTTTGCGCTTCAGTAATAACAAGTCCGGTAAATAAATTAGAAGCCACGTCAGATGATGCTCTAAACTTACCGTTACCACGCCATCTTAAAATCGTTGCAAATGGAGGAAAGATTGTCATTTGCAAACCTGTTGCTTCACTTTCCCAAAAATCATCCTCATTCAATCTCATCTCCACACGATCACCTTTTAAAAGGCTCTCAGGGCAATAACCGTCAAATAAAATTTCCATTTAAGATGTTTTTAAGCGAATGTCTTTGTTATTGATTTTGTATTATTGATACAGTATTCAGCCAGAGTTCGTGGCAAACGAAAATAATTACTAAACAAGAAAAGTTTTATTTGCCTTCATCTTTTTGACCAACGATTAAAATAGGCTATAGAGAAGATAACGGGTTTTCGTAGGTCCTATATTTATAAGAATACCTATAAGAACTTACTTCTGGCAATAAATCACCATAATCTTCCCAATTAAAAATGTGAATATTTTTCGATTCATCCGTATCATCATATAATCCTGAATTGCCTTGCTTATTAAATGCAGTTGCATGTGAAAGTAGTAGTAATTTTTCCGACAAAGTGATCATTTCATTCCATCTTGATTCATCCCATTCTAGTTGCTTGTCTAATTCTGTTGATTTAACTATTCGTCCAACTCTTAATGTATGTGGGTAAGCACTAGACTCTTCAAATTCAAATCTGTTTTTTAAACGTATCGCAAACGACTGTGCATTAGCTTGTCCAATATATAACAAAGCGTTTTTCCCATATGCCGGATGACGACCATAGATTTGATAGAGCCCAAAATCAGTAGGTTTTGATAATTTTTGAATTTCCGTTTTTGAATACACATAATTTTCCCATACGATGTTTACGATAATCATATTATTTTTATTTTTAGTTATCAAGTTAAATTAAAAATTCAAAAACACTTCAATTTCTTGAAATCTTATTTTACAGCACTCGACCATGCATTTCTATGACAAATATTTTTTATTTCAGGCTTTTAAATTGCTCTAAAAATTTATACTCGAAATAATCAAACTTGCATTAATAAAAGATAAACTCAATATGCAAGAAACTGATCCTAATCAGGAATTGACTTCATCCTCATGCGAAAAAAATATTTCAAAAGAGAGGATCAATGCCATTAATTTCGAAAGAATAATAAACACCTATGTAAAAAATGGAATGATCATAATCACTGCCTCAGAATATGAAAGAACTGATGATACAAATACGATACAAAATGAAATTCTAAAGAAGGATATTAAAGCAGCCGGGTATTCCTTTCTGCCAATAATGGGCGGAGATGTTTCAACAGATATTATTTCCGGCTCGAATGAGGAAATGCTAACAACATTCTTTATTGTACACTCTAAAGGCAAAAATCATGAACTATTTGAATTAGGAAAATTGCTGGCTGCAAAATTTGAGCAAAAGGTATTTATATATTCAGATGGCGAATCCCTAAATTATTATGATTCTGAAGGAAACATTTTCTCAGCGAAACGTCATTTGGAAAAGTCCGGTAAAGATAAAACTGTTGAGATGGTATATTATATAAATATCAATTCACCTACAATAAATGGAAATGTCATAAGATTAGCAAGAGGCGAGGATGCAATTTTCAAACGATAGTGAAATTTAATAAGTTCTTTCCTTGCATATATATTTCCAACTCTTCAAATAGATTATAGACCCGGATATTAATTTTATATTTTAAAACCACTTTGGATGATTGAGATATTTAATGATTTTTATCTTTTAGACAACAAGCTCTTATATGTCTGTGATGATTTTATTGGCTACAATCCTGTAATTAGCAAAGGACTCTCCTTTGAGAGAATGACCGGGCATGACAGGAAACCTACTTTCGGCACCAAAGTTAAAGTGGAACAATTTGAATTGGATGATGAGCCCTTTACAGCAATCCTTATTTCTTTTCTGTATGCGGGCCCTTTAAGAGGTTATAAAAGAATTGAAATACTAAAAAATGGACGTTTCATTATTAATTATGAGGCTGGCGGATACGGTCATGGATCCAGTTATAAAAAAGGGAATCAATTTTTTATCACTAATAATATGGCGTATTTGATTGCCGATGGCCAATCTCTGAAAGACAAGGAAACTGGTAAATTTTATGAAGATATTTCGCCAGGTAATAATCATCTTTTTGTGTTTGAAAATATTGTTATTCCTATCCTACAAGATCGAAAACCTGATGTAAACACTTTTGCAATAAACGGAACCTATTACAAGGAAGAGATCGAGCTCCATCGTCAAACTGACTGGACAGCCGAAGCTATTTTTAATGGTCAGAAATTTAATTTTTCAAAATCTTCAATACTTGATTTTGGGAGAACACCTAATGGAAAGTTTAAGAGAGAAAAGGGAAAGCGCGTGCTGGATAAGGTGGATGTAACTCTTAAGGTCTTTTAGTAGAACATGGGGGGATATTGCATGATACCAGTTTATATCATCAAAAACAATTTGTGACATCGAAATAATAATTCTTAATTTCAGTAATTATCTCCTCGCCTACAAATTGCCTGGTTTCTATTTTCATCATGTCTATACTTTGTCATTATGAGATGAAAGTTGTTGTTCTAATAATTTCCATTCGTTCCCACTTACTTCGCTGAAAAAATCCAACAGCATATATTCCACTTTTACACAGTTGTATTCTTCAGATTTTTCAATAATTATAGGATCATCTATGGATTTACCGGTTCCTCCCTTTATTGGTAAATTTATACCATGATCAATTTTAATTAATTCTTTTAAATGTTCAAAGGTATTTTCCATAGTTATCTTTTTGATAGAACACAGATTTAAAAGTGCATTTGACAACTTATTTATACTGGGAAATTTAATATTGGAAATGCACTTTGACGATAATTCTTCACTTAAAAAGCCATAGCCTCTTCAATTATCCTCACAATTCTTGCATGGTCTTCTATCCTGTGAGCTTCTTCTGTAAGAATGATATTGCCTTTGCTGCGATAAGCCTCTTCGGTATTCCGGTAATCAATCACTTCATCATTTTTTCCTAATACAATGACTCTTGAAATATCAGGTATTATTTCTACTTCATATTTTTTATAGTCATCTGCATTTTCATAAGTGAATATTCTTTCCTCCCCGGAATTGTAATTTTTTATCGGACTAATTTCCACCGCCTTTCTCAATGAAATTGATGGATGCAAGGCAGGATTGACAATTACACATCTTAAGTGGAATTTTTGTGCGAAATAGTTGGCCCAAAAACCGCCCAGGGAAGTTCCTGCTATTAACAAATCAGCATCGGTTTTTAAAGTTTTCTCTACGAGCGAATTAATTTCCTCGAAAGCGATATCAGCGTTGATATAGTCGTATGAAATACTGATCAGGCCAGGGATGCTGGACCTTAAAGATTTAATGGTAGTTGAATTGCTATCACTGTTGAAACCGTGTAGATATATTACTTTCAATGCTTTTGTTTTATTTACAAACTATTCCAATAGGTCCAGATAATTACCATGGCCATTGTATCTAGTTTGCAATATTCTAATAATTGATTTTTTAGTTTCTCTTTATTTCTCTCTTCGCCATACATCATGTCATTATAGGCTTTCATGGCTGCACCACCTTCTTTTACTACCTCTTTAACTGTGTCTTCCAATTCTTTCTTTGCAAGCGCATCTTCAATGGAACCGGCATCAAAAATATATTTAAGGGTTTGATAAGGATCAGAAATATTGCCATCTGCATCCAACTTATAGTATTTTTTAAACCAGGGGATTTGATGAAGAAAAGAATGATAATTCCAAACCGCGGGCAAAACCTTTTTAATGGAGGTTCTTCCTTTCATGTAGGGATGAAAATAGTTTCGCAACGTAAATGCATTCATATCTATTAGCCTGCCTTCGCGGCCTTCATCCTTGGTAATATTAATCAGCCAACTTTTTAGAATTTCATTTTCATATCTAAATTCATCCATCTGAATAAGGATGCGGCGCAACGTGGTGTTCTCATGTGTTGACCACATTAAAGGAGTACCGCTGTAGCCGATCTGCTTCATTAACGATTCTGCAAATCGAAAATTAGGAAAACTTTTTTCGGTATTGATCCATTCCGAATGTACAGGCTCTTCGCCCTGACTATTGATTGTATGGCAACTCCATTGAAAAGCAATGGCCTCATAAGGTCGCATATCTTTATGATAAGGAATAGCGCCGGAATACGTTTCAAAATCAATAAAGTGAAGTGGATATTGCCACATACTCAATTCACTTTTCATATTATCAGATATCCACTCTATATTCTTCTTTGTATAATCAATCTGAATCAATTGCCTCAGACCTGTGACACCATACTCTCCTTTTTTTGTTTTTAATTCTTCCAAATCAATATCGTAAAGAGAGAACTTTTGTTTATTTATTAACTCATTAAAATAAATAACCTTTTCCGCAGTCTTAATTTTTCCTCCCATAAACAATTCAAATATATTGGGGGCTACTTGGCCCATATCACCAAAGCATTCATTAAAACCATCCTTTGTATTGTCCTTGGAGGCACGGAACTCACAACTCTTGCATTCTTTATTAATTTCATAATCGCCTGGCTGGAATTCAAACCCACTGTTTAATATTCTCAGAAATTTCTCTGAGCGGTTATGGATTACGGAAGATAATTCAGCAACCTTGTTATTAAGAGTTAATAATTGCAGCAAACCATCCTGTAATAATAATTGTCTTTTAATTACATATTCTTCGGTCCCTTCTTCTTCAATAAATTCTACTTCTATTTTTCTAAATGCGCCAGGTTTGGATACTTCTGCTGCTTGAATAATTTTAAACCACGATGCCAAGCCTTCTATTTCTGTTTGCCTTGATTTGTCGGGCATTAGTAAAAAAGAATTGATAATGGCATCGGGATAAGCTTCCTGCAAAACCTGCGTTTGAAAAACTACGTCCTCAATATATTCTTCCATTCCCGTTTCTTCATCAATATGCTCTTTTGTAGAATTAAAAGACTTAGCTTTTACTTCTATGAGATTGAAAACATTTCCTTTCTTTTCCAAAATATCAATCCTGATAATCTTTTGCCCGGATTGTATGGCGGCTTCGTGCAGCGTGATATTTTCCTTTTGTAATAAAAGCTCTGTTAGTGCCACAGCCTCTTCGGTATTACCGTTTATTTCTATTCCTGAATATAGAATAGTTGCGAGTTTGCCGACAATGTAACCACCCTCTGCCAGCATCTCCATAAAATCATTGCCCTCCAATGCGCTTGGATACTTCTCTTTCTTGTACTGAAGCTTTTTAGCGCAGTTGGAAGCGATTTTGAAATCAGACTTGGAAAGGGTGTGCATAGGAATGATTGGGCGAGGTTTATAGGTCCAATTATGGATTATTATTTTCTTTCAAAGAAAGAATATGTTTATACAATTCGTAGTAAACTTTTACAACGTTTGCGAGGATTTGAGGATCAGAATTCTCTTCAAACTCCAAAAAATAACCCCAGTGATCCATTTTAGGTTGAATCATTATTTTGTCTTTTTCTAAAAATCTTCTTAATAATTCAAAATTTTCAGGGGAATCTTTCTTATCATAAAAAGTTCTATAAGCATATGTAATTCTTACAGCCTTTTTTGATTTTTTTGAAATCGAAGCAAACTTTTTCCCTTTGCTAAAACAGGCTATTACATGACCTTCTGTGTGACGAGGCTCTTCAATTCCCGCCTCTCCTTCCATAACCTTTAATATCTGTTGATTCGTTTGTTTTACCAATTCCCACATGCCAGATGTAAAAAGAGTTGGAATAGCATTTTCTAAAGCATCAATAGAGGGGAATTTAATTACTTTGCCCTTTTTACCACCATGTTGCTGGTCATCCGCATCAGACCTGAAATCATCTTCGATAAAATTGATTAAAGCCTTCATAGTGTCTAATGCATAAGTATTAATTGGCGGTATTGTGCCATCCATATTTTCCTTCAGTAAATCTATCAGAATTCTTTTTATAGAACCTGATGGTTGTTCATAAGAGTCATCTACATCAACATCATTCCAAGATAAATGGATTGAGTTGGCATTATGTTTTTCCAGATGGTCATCTGATTTTGGATTTTTAAAAGATTGGAATTGTTCGCATATTTCTTTTTCTCCTGTAGAAATAAGGATCGTACAAATATTTTTCTTCCATTTAAACCATTCATCCTCAGGCATGCGGTTTGGTAAATCTTTTATTGACGCTTCATATTGTTGCGAAAGTTGCTCTCTAATTTTCTTACCTTTCTTAATTTTGTTTTCCAGCAAAATAAGAACTACTGGTTCTTCCTTCTCAAATAGATTACCAACATCTTCTTTTCCAGTTTTTTTATGTTCAGTTATTTTAATTATAATATCCACTATTTCTTTTGTCTTTCCTTTCTTTCGACTTTCTTCCTCTTTTTCTTCTTGATTTTCTTCAATTTTTCTTAATGCTTTTTCAAGAACAACATCTACATTAAAACGGGAATTTATTGACATGTCCAAAATATAAGGTTTATCTTCTTCTTCATCATTTGTTTCTTCTGTTGACCATAAGGGTTGCAAAAATTTCTCTTCTTTTGATCCTTTGGCATGTTCATCAATAAATACCTGAAGCACCTTCCCCAAAAAATCTGAACCTAACCCATGATCTGCTTTTGGATTCAATAGATATGCTAAAAAAGCACTCAAATTTGGTTCTTTAAGCCTTCCATCACCACTGTTTAAAATTTTAAAAATGTTCATTTTAGTTTGTTTTATTATTTATTAAAAATGTTGCAATATTTTAAATTATCCTTACCTCACAACCCCTCCACATCCGCCGCCAATATCTCCTCCCAATTCACCATTTTATCAAAAATTACTTTAAACCCTTCCTCGTTATTTCCATTATAAAACAGGTCATACTCATCCCTGGTATCTTCACACCTTTCGGTGCCTTCTTCTTCATAATTCAATTCCATATCCTCATAGAGCATGATGTTGATAAACCTCAATACCTCTTTCATCGGCATCAGGTAGCCATCATATTTTTCACCTTCATATTTTGTAATGCGACGATGTACTTCGAGAGGATAAAATAAGTCTCCACCTACTTGTAAAATGTGCTTTATCCCATTAGTATGGTAAATAACTAAAAGCATATCACCTCTGAAGTTTAGCTCCCAGTGCATTTCACGAACTATAAAATGTGTTAACCCTGTGTAATAATCTTTACCTCTTTTCATCAAATGGTTAATGTAAAGCCAGACATTTTCTTGACTCATGGTTTTGTTAGTTTCAGCAACCAAATGTATTCATTTTGTTGAAAAATAAAAATCTTATTTGCCACCTAATGGCAAACTAATTTTCTTTCTGAAAGTTTTAAGTGTATCGCCTTCTTGTTAGTTCTATCACCTCTTTCACACGCATCCTAAGCTTTACCGGTGCGATCACTTCTACTGATGGCCCATAGGAGAGTATCATCATTAATAATTCCTGCGTGAGGAATAATTTCATTTGTATCCTTACCATGTCTTTATTTTCCAATATAATTTCCTGGCTTTGGTGCAAGGGCTGGCTTATGATGTATTGTGCTTCTTCGGGACTGAAGGATAATATGACGGTTTCTGCAACGGCATTATTAAACTGCGTAATGCCCAATGAATATTTGAAATAATCCTCCGGATCAAAGTCAATACTAGAATGGTATTTTTCTTTTGATTTTTTTATTCCTTGTATCCTGTCCAGCGCAAAGATCAAAATATCTTTTGGTGTTTGGGTATAACCTATCGCGTACCATCGGTTTCGGTATTCTTTTAAAAGGTACGGCGAGAACTCGTGCACCCTGGACGCCTTATTAAATCCCTGGTAATCCAGGCTCAGGCAATCTTTATTCAGTATGGCCTTTAAAATTCTTTCCAGCCATTTATTAGCTTCTGTTTTTATCGGTTCTTCTACCTGTAAAATTTGTTTTTCTGATTTTCCAATGATCTTGCTGATACGGTAGCCCTCTATTACTTTATTAATGGCGCTTTCAAATTGCGCAAATAGGGAAGTTCCCTTCAGTTGGTTTAAAAGCGCAGTAGAGAAATCAAGTGCTTCTATTTCATCGGCTGTAAGTGGAAATTCTCTTATTGAGAAGCCATCTTCGTCATAGCAATAGCCTTTGTGGTAACGGTCATACCGAATGGGTGCGTTATAGACTTCTTTCATTGCGGCAAAGTCTTTATTGATCATAGACTCTGATATATCTGCATCAATAGCTGCATCAATTTTCTCTTTGATGAATTCCAGAGTTGGATATTTTTTGTAGTTATTGGTAAGGCAGGAATCAATGATACGATAACGAATTAATGCACTTTTATTGACCGGCATTTTTTATTGTAAGCTATTCAAAAAATAAATGGAAACAAATTTTCACTTTACAAATAGATGGTAACATCGGTTGTTAACTTTAATTCCTAAACGCAAAACAAGATGAATCTAACAAAGAGTAATGATTATTCAATTGAAATGAAAAGTGACATTCTCAAGGTGGCGAAGGCGACCTTAAAGGCTGAATTTGTTGGAATAGATGAAGTGATTGACGAAGTAATCAATTCTATCAGCAATTGGTATCTTTTCCCTGATTTACAGGAGCGCCCTGTCGTTATTAATCTTTGGGGAATGACCGGCGTTGGGAAAACTGCCCTCATAATCCGGATTTCCGAACTGTTGGACTATGAGAGTAAATTGTTCACATATGATATGGGTAACAGGGCTGAGAGAAACACAAGCCTTAAAGAGATATTAAGTCAACTGTTC
This sequence comes from Chitinophagales bacterium, assembly GCA_038245055.1. GTDB lineage: Bacteria > Bacteroidota > Bacteroidia > Chitinophagales > Chitinophagaceae > Ginsengibacter. The sequence continues at coordinate 22,560 of JBBRSV010000001.1, forward strand.
CTGGAACGCAAGGGAATGCCTGCTATGATTATGCTTGACGAGTTTCAATTTGCGAATACGAAAGATGAAAAGGATATGGAAACTGATAATGGCTTTTCCCGGATAATTTGGGATCTTCTCGATTCAGGAAAATTCCAAACTTATAGGCAGGACAGTGCTGTGAGAAACCTGATCCAAAACAAGGAAATTCTTGAACAGGCCCTCGAATGTGGTGTGAAGGTGGAAAACGGTATTGTAACTGAAAACTTGGAAACATATAAAGAGATTAATAGTTTTAATAGGGAGGATGAATTCTGTTTTGATTTCGAAAACTATCATCTTATAACTAACGAAGGGGAGAAGCGGTACACATTTTTACCCTCGCACATATTTTCACCATTGTATTATATAATGGCCAAAAAAACTTCTATATCGGATTTCAAAAAAAGCCTGATGAAATTGAATGGTACCGAAACAATTCAGGTATTCGAAAAATGTATTGAGATAGCCCAGAGCAATGCATGGTTGGATTGTACAAAGTGTATCATATTTGTTGTGGGGAATTTAGATGAGGCCTATACGATGAGTTCTTCTTTCAACCCGGATCTCAATGCAAATGAATTTCATGAGGCTTCTAAACTGATCAATATCAACCATATCAAGCAAGCCCTGAGGTATCGGTTTCGCAATGAGCAAATTGCAAGGCTGGGAAATAATCACATAATTTACCCGGCCTTTAGTGAGCATTCATTCTATGCTTTAATCAATCTTGAATTGAAGAATATTGCAGATAAGTACCAAAATAAATTTGGTATTCAGCTGGAATTTACAGATAATTTTATTCAGTTAATTTATGACGAAGGTGTGTTTCCTACACAAGGTACGCGGCCATTATTCAGTACAATATATCAATTCGTCAATGCGAAATTTCCTGAATTATTTTCGAAGAATATTTTGAAAAAGCTTGATGCTGATAAAATAGTTTTTGATTATAAAAATGAAGTGCTCTCTTATGAATTTAATAAGTCAGGTGCACCTGTTTATGTATTTGAAGAGAAACCAAATCTTAATCTTTCAAAACTTCGAAGACCATCCAATGATGATCTGCAGGCACTTGTATCGGTACACGAAGCCGGCCATGCTATAATTTCTATCGCATGCCTAAAAGTGCTACCCGAATATGTTTGTTCCACTTCATCGGATATCGGCAGTGGCGGAGTAACTACTGTAAAAAGGAAATGGAAGTACCTTTCGAAGGAGGAAATTCTACACCACATAGCATTAGACTTTGGCGGAATCATCGCCGAAAAGATCATTTTTGGCCCGGATAAAATAACACGTGGTTCTAATGAGGATATAAAAAAAGCAACTGAACTGGCCTCATTTGCAATAAAAGATTATGGTATGGGAAGTATTTTGGCTTCACTCAACTCTCCTGATGTTTATTCCAAAGAATACCTGCATGATATGACAGGTGATTATAATAGTGAAGTGAAAGCACTTCTGGAAAAAGGCGCCCGACTTGCCGAAACAATCTTGGTACGGGAGAAAAATCTTTTAATACAACTTGCTGATCATTTAAGTGATGAAAGAATAATTAAGAAAATTCAGATAGAAGAAAAAGTTAGAGAGTATGGAAGCGCATATTTAAAAAATCAAAAGTTTATTGAGAATGGCGATCATTTATTCTATAGGCTAAAATTAAAGGGACAAGTATTTGAAGCAGGCAATGATGCACTTGAAAAGCTATTAAACGAAAATCAGATGGCTATTTCATTGAATAAAAATCAAGAATGAGAAAGAAATGGATATGGTTTATTATGGCCAGGGTAGGTTCTTTAAAATGGTATCAATTTTTTATGCCTCCTAATTATTAATTTTAAAGAAAAATTAAGATAGGGGTTACAAGATATAATATGGAATCAGAGAACAATAATAAGGGTGGTTCGAGCAGTTTTATTACAAAAATAATTTTGATTGCTTTTACTCTTTTGGGTGCTACATTAGTTAATAAAAAATTGAAAGAGCACAACCTTAGGTTTCCAACGCTGGGGGAATTTATCGTTTTGACTTTTGCATTTTCAATCGCCGCCTGGATATTAATATTTGTTGTACTTGTGATTGTTAAGGTCATTCACTTCTTTTATTAAATGTTTAGAATTGGTGAGAGGATTTATATCAAATGACTCACCTTAATCTTCTTAAACTTTTTTCCCATACCCAAAGTTATAGCTGTTGGGTTTTTAATAATTAATTCACCTTTTTGCAAACCTGCAATGGCTTGTTTTATTTCCTGAAATTCATTGCCTGATACACCAAATAAATCCCTTATTACTCCATCGTTAATGGATTGCTGCTTCATAATAAGTGGATACTGAGCATTTGCGAAGAAATCAAAATGTTCGCTTTTATAACTATCCATATTTTGCGTTGCAAGTATAATGGAAAGGCCTTTGTTTCTACCTGTTGCAATTAAGTCACGAAGTGGCTTGTTATCAAAGCCAAGCATGTAATGTGCTTCATCAATAATGGTGAAATGCCTTAGTTCAACATTGTCTTCATCCACTGCTTGTTTGGGAAGTCTCTCATAAATGGAATTGAGTTTTGACACAATGAAATAAACTATAGCTTTAGCTATCGGGCCATCTTTTGGAAAGGCATCCATCTTAACAATGTAGCTGTTTTTAATTAGGTCTATTTTATCTTCTGTATCAAAGAGATTATTTCTTATCAATTGTTTCAAAACTGACTTCACACTATCGTCTTTATCCCTATCTCGATCCGATTGGAGTGAAGTGTATTCTTTTAAAATAATATCAAATGTAACCGGACGATTTTGTGTTCTTTTATAAGCGTTAATAATAGCTTCTGAAAGACGGTTGCTCATATTAGCACTGATAGTTGCTCTGTCAATTGAAATAAGCGCATTTGACAATTCAGTTGAATAAAGATTGATCTCGTTTTGTGGCCGTCCTGAAAAGTCTTTAAATGGGGTAAATGGAAGTGGTGATATTATCGGATCCAGTATTGCACTTCTATCTACTTCAAAAAGATTTAGCCACGCATTGTTTGCCGGATCAGAGAATTCTCCTTTGTAATCAAATAGTAAAAAGTTTACCGGATATGCGCTTTCTATGGAGAGAGTTCTGATTTCATTTAATAAAACTGCGAGGAGGTTTGATTTTCCAGAACCTGTTGTACCGGCGATTAAAATTTGGGTGTTTGAAATGTCTTTACCGTTAAGGTTTAGCATTGCAGGTATTTCATCTTCATACATTCCAATATTTAAGTTTAAGAACGGAATGGCACCTGCCTTACCGCTTCTGGCAGAAGTAATGTTATTTAACATCCAATCGTCTAATACATCATCTTTCAATAGCAAATCTTTGCCTCTAACTATTTCGGCATTGATTATTTTACTTTTAAGAGAAGCATTCTCCCAATCAACATTAAGGTCATTATACCTGATTTTTAATAATGCAGAATATACCAAGCCTAAATTATGTCGTGTAAATAAAGTTTCAAAAATTCTATTGCTCGTCTTCGACAATTGAATCTGCTCTATGGCCGGAAGGTTGCGTGCTTCTTTATTTGAAAGACCTGCCAGCAAACAAATACGCATGATTTTATTTCCATCCAAAGACACAGGCTTTTGATTTTCAGAATACTTTTCAAGATTAATTCGTTGTTCAATCTTCGCACGTATGTCATGAAGTGTTTCTAATAAACCTTCTCCCTGTCGTATATTTTGCAAATTAAGTATGCTCATAATTTATTCGTTTATTGTAACTCCAAAATAGCCCGGAACAATTTCTGTATTCTGTCTTTCTCTGTCGCGCTTAAGTGTATATGCTTTTGAAATAAATGGTTCAATCTTGTTGAGGTCTTTGCCTGTACGTATTTCACTATCAGAGCTAAGAAGAATAGTTTGCTGGGACAGTTCAGGGAAATAGTTCTCTAATACTGTTGCTCTGCTTGTTTCGTCTAATACGCCCATTACTGTATCAATCATTACCGGTGGACCATAATCGCCAAACTCGTGAAGCGATTTAAGTAATACCTGAACTACGACTTGCTTTGACGCTGTGTTCAATTGATTTAAATAGATTTCATTCCCTGCTGTATGATATAGTTTGAAAGTAAGGTCTTTCAGATTTTCAGATAATTCTACACGATCAATAACATCCCGATATGCAGCCAAGTTAATATTGAGATCCTGTTTCATTTTCAACTCAATCTGCTGTTTTTTTACTTTTAGCAGACGGTTAGCCACATCTTCAAAGAAACCTTTTAATTTGCCCAATGCCTCATATTTAGGATCGGGTTCCTGACTTGTTTGGATATCAAACTGATGAAGTTTCTTCTCAATTTTTGTTATTTCAGATTTTATTTCAGCCATTCCCAATTCATTATTCTTGATATTATTTTCATTGTCCTCATAAGCTTTCAACAACGCATAGTCACGACCAGTAATTTGCGCCTTCATATTTTCTATTTGTGTTTTCAACAAAGGAATCTGATTCAAAGAAACATTCAACTCTTCCTGTTGCTGATTCAATGCAGGAAAGCTGTTGGTTGTTTTTAAATTTAATAACTTTTCAAGTGCTTTTACTTCTGAAAATTCCAGGTAATCATACTGGGTATTTTGTGAACTTTCTTCAGAACCTGCAATTACAAAGTCTACCAATTCCGTTGCAGAAATATCTTTCAGCAAGAGACTGTTGTCTTTCAAATATTTTAAAATGGTTTTGCTTATTGCTTCAATTTGTTCAGGACTAACATTGCTATTTTCTTTTTGCTCTTTCTCTTCTCGTAATTTCAAAATCAGATTAACTTCTGTCTTAACAGCCTCCACCAACTTTGGCAGACTAACATTTAACTCAATTTCCTTTACAAATTCTGACAAGTTATTGTAATAAAAAGATTCTCTTTTATAAATCGTTTCTATTTGCTGGTTGGTCTGTTCGATTTTGTTCTTAATTGTTGAATCCTGATTTAAGCCGCTTTTTAAATTATCATACAATTCTTTATTGGCAACGGAATATTGCAAAGCATCCTGTAGTTTGGTTTTTAATAAATTAGAATTCTCATCCTGTTTCTTTTTTTGTTCAAGAAGATTTAAATATTCCTGTTTTTCATTTTCTACCTGTAATCTCTGGGCAGTATAGGATTGGAAAAGTGATTCTGAACTTTTCGCCATGTTCATGTACTTATTGAATCCCATTACATTCTCAATGTTCTCTTTTATCACTCTGTTTAACTGATCTTCTTTTAGCAAATTACCTGCTTCCATCGCATCAAACAAAAAATACCGACTTAATTCCTGTGGAAGATTTGCTTTTATAATTTTATTTACCTGTGCTTCCTGTTCTGACCTTTGTGCGGCAGGAGTGGCAGTTCCGTAGGAAAATATCGTGCCGTTCATGTTTAGTTTGACGCTTTCAACCGGTTGGCCGGCAGGGTTTAAAATGTAGGTGCGTGTAAGAACGTATTGGTGTTCTTCATTCAATACCTTTCCAGAAAAATGTAGTTCCAGAATAATTTTTTCTTCCTCTTTATTTAAAGCTCCGGCATTTAATAATTCATTAAATAGTTTAGCATTATAAATATGTAAACCGTACAATGCGCCATAGATGGCTTCAAATAGAGTAGTTTTTCCACCGCCATTTGCACCACCAATCAATATAATTGGTTTGTCAGGCTCCACTGAAATATCTAAATCAAGATTGAGGTAGGTCTTAAAGTTTTTTGCCTTAATTCGTTTAATCAGCATGAGCAGTTATTTTATTTTAAGCAAGGCTTTTTCTATTATTTTTTCAATTCCTTTATCATCCATTTCCTGGTTGCGAATTTTTCTTTCATGAAATTCTTTTAATAGATCATCTTTTACCCAATCAAAATCAAGTTGGTGCTCTGTACATAGCGCTTCTATTAAATTCATGTCTTCTTTTCGAATTCCGAAATGAACAAACGTGGTATCTAATCCTTTATTAGCCATAATGATGTTATTAGTTTTGTTTATTTCTTTACTTATAATCAAACTTAAAATCTGTTTACTTTCAGGTTCCTACTCAACTTCTCCAGAGATTTGATTTAAAAGCACAACAATTTATTTACTTGGTTTATCTTCTAAACATCTACCGTTGCTGCTAAATCCATCGGATTTAGAAATTCCCAACCAATTAAATTATTTGTATCTGAAATCCTATTAGGGCAATACCTAAAAGATATTACTCCATTTATTTCCTCCGGAATAATAATCCCACCAATTAAAGTTCTACTTTTATTATTTTTATTTTGTTCTTCTAAATATGTAATGAGTGCATTATGCTTAGCAGGTGCTTCAAGGTCAGATCTTTTTGTTTTAGTATCAAATAAACCAATTTTACCTGATGTAAATTTTATAACGAAATCTACATAAAACAATCTTAATTCATTTTGAAGATTTGTATAGGATATTGCGAAATGCTCTTTTCCTTTGTCGCCATTCTTGTACCACCATTCTATGGAATTTTCATTTTGCTCAAGAAATTTTTTAAAAGATACTTCTACAGTAGACGCTTTATTACTTTCAAAGAAAGGAACCATTGCATATTTCTTCGCTTGTTCTCTGTTATACAATTCATTGTAATAGCGTATCCCCGGCACCTGCCATTCTTCTTTTTCTGCTCTTCTGTTTGCATTTCCTTGTGCTGTTTGAAATGCTTCAAATCTTTCTAAAGCAAGAGAAATATCCTGGATTAATAGTGCTTTATTGTATGGGAATAAAAATATTCGCCTTGCTTCAAATTCAAAAATGTTTAAATAATATTCTGCGAAATGGATTAATACTTCTCTTAATTTTTTCCAGCTTTTTGAACGATTGAGCCGGGTAATATTATCATAGCAAAAGCGATCGAACATTTCGCCAAATTGGGCCATTGTAATTGCGAAGTCTTGTAATTGATTGCTGTTTAAAATAATAGAGTCTACTTCATAAGGATCGAGGTTTATATCAGCCGGAATATGAATCTGGTGATCGTCGATTTCAAATTGCCAGTTTTTTTGAGCCAAAGCTTTCTTATTCAATTCAATCTTTTCGTGTAAATCATCAGCATCCGATCCTCCTAATTCTATTTCGGGCAATTCTTCTACGCCATATTTTTCTTCCATCAATTCAAAAAATATTTTTTCAAATGCAGAAGTTAAAAGCCCTTTTGATGGACGGTCGTTCACAATAGAATATGCGATAATTTTATTAAAAACCAGATCTGAATCATTCTTTCTTTCCGAATATTGAAGATTAAAGTAATCAGAATCAGAAGGAACCAAATTGATTCTTGCACTTTCTATATTGGTATAAACATAACCGTAATTTAAATCATCATGCAGGTAATGTTTTTGATGTGGCATTCGCAGAATACGGCCAACCGTTTGAATACCAAAATCAGGGCTTTGAACATTTCTATAACTTACTAAAACTGCCGCTCTTGGGCAATCCCAACCTTGGGCAATTGCTTGTTTGAAAATCAATACATCCTGCAACCCATTGGGTTCCTCTAATCCGTCCTTGTCTCTTTCACCAGAAAGCCATACCGCCAATCTTCCGTTTTGTTTTGTAATATTAAACTCCATTGCGAGCAAAGATTCCAGTGTGTCTCTGATAGAGGTATCTTCATCACTTAACGCAATGGTATCGGTCGGTAATTGAATAATTAATAATGGATTAATGACATTTTCACCTAACTCTTCATCATAGTATTTTTCTAATTCTTTTTTCTTTGCAAATGCTTTTCTTAATAAATGAATATGTAGATTTTCACCATTTTGCTCTTCTGGATTTAATCCGATATTTAAGCGCACACCTTTCTTAATCATTTCCTGTTCTACTACCTCCTGCCTGGAAATGAAAACAGTTCTTTGCGGACGATTGCGGGGTGTAGCTGTTACCGAAATTTCAATTTTTGCCTTAATTAATTTTCTTACAGAAATGGCTTGCGGGCCGGTAAATGCAGATAAATGTGCTTCATCAATTATTAAAATAATTTGGGTGTCATTCGCTTTTGTGTTTTCCACCAGCGTTTCCAGGTTGGTATTGTTTTCATTCTCTTTACGCCAGATTTTTTTTAATCCATCAACACTGCTCCAGTTTACGAATAATAAATCATGAGGATTCAAAACCGGATCGCTACTAAGCTCATTTAAATCAATGCAGTTCAATTTTGCCGAGTCGGCATATAATTTTTTTAATGAATTGAAGCTTTGAATATGCAGTGTGTTAGGTGCAAACCAGATGTAAGCTACATTGTCATTCAGTCCTGGCTGCAAGGGTAATTCATCTATCATTCTGAATAAATAATCAGCCATCATGACCGTTTTTCCTGAACCAGTAGGTGCTTCCAGCAGGATAGGAATTTGATCTTGCGAATTATTTAATGCTTCAAAAGTATATGTGAGTAAATTTTTTACCGCTTTTTCTTGAAATTCTTTTAATAAATACATATTTATGCTTCTTGTTCGTCTGAAAATAATGTGGATTGGGATTCTGCTACTTCTTCAATATTTTTCATTGATGCATTCATTTGTTTTTTATTTAGTTTTAAAAGTCGAAAAGTATTGCGGTATGCATTATAAATAGCATCAGGAAGAGGGATAGCTTCTATCTTTCCAGCTACTTCATTAAATTCTTCTGCGAGGCTTACTTTTTCAGGACTGAACGCATAAATTTTTATAGCTTCTGATAAAGGTTCCAATAACTTTATAAATGCAATCAATTCATCACAAACGGATAATTGACGACGGCTGTGATAAATTATTATCATTATTTTACCGGTCGCACCTCTAAAAATTCTACAATCTTTCACCTTAAATCCATTCTCTTCTGTAATATCTAAATAACAATCTTCCTTAATGCAAAGTAAACCCGTGCTTGTTTCTGTTAAAAGCCGTTTGTTTTTTTCGGTTTTAACACTCGGCACAAATTCACTTATATAGTATCTTAGATTATTATTGGTTAAGCCAGCTACTGCTTCACCTTTTGTGTTCACATAACCTTCAATTATTCTTTTATTCCGTTCATAAGTTACTTCTTCGCAAATGTTATTTTCATTGCTGGTAATTAAAATACATTGCCGATTACCTCCATCTTCAGCATTGAGCAGCATGGTGGCGTTTAGGGTTGTACCTGAACCAGCGAAAAAATCTAAAATAATTATGCGTTTATTTTCGACTTCATTCACCGTCATTGAAATTAATTTCTTTATTAAAGTTGAAGGCTTAGGATTATTAAATATTTTCTTTCCAAAAATATTTTCAAGTTCCTTCGTGCCATCTTGATTATATGGGCCAATAAAAATTGAAATAGGCTTTCCTTTTCTAATTTCTCCATTTTCATTCCTCAAATACTGTTTAAATCTAACACTGAACTTATCATTGGTTTCGTTGATTTGAAGAAAATTTTTGGATTGAGCTTCAAAAAGTCTCTCTTTCGACCAAATCCACTGTTTATCAGGCCAGATTTCTACGCCTTTATGTATAACAGGGTAGACAAGGTTCGGTCTATCATCTTTGCTTTTTGTAGCTAACGGTTGAGTAATATATCCACCTCTTTGTAAAAAATTCTCATCCTTACCCCTATAATTTTTTATTTCCTCATCGCTTAAATCAGCTTCAATACTTTTTAATTCTTGCTTAGAATAAACTAAGATATACTCATGGATGTTACCAAATCCTTTTGTCATTGCACCTGGGCCGTATTTATTCTTCCAAACTATTGATTCAATAAATGATTTTTGACCAAAGACTTCATCACATAACATTTTCAATTGTGCTTGCTCATTATCATCAATACTAATAAAAATCACTCCCTTTTCACTCAACAATCGTTTAGCAATTCGCAATCGTTTGTCGATAAATGAAAGCCATTTACTATGTCGGTAACTATCTTCTTTATCCACAAAATGGTCATTGTATTTAAAGTCTTTGTTGCCTGTATTATATGGTGGATCAATGTAAATAACATCAATTCGGCCTTTGTGAGTAAATGTAAGTGCAGTAAGCGCGTGAAGATTGTCTCCTTCAATTAAAATGTGGTTGGGTGGTGTATCTGAACCTTGATTGCTTTTATTATGGTGATTAGTCTGATTTTCCAACTCAAATAATTCTGCATTTCTTAATTCAGGCTCGATTTTTTTTAATTCTGATGAAAGAATTTTTTTTTCTTTTACTTCCTTTAAAACAGGTAAAGATTCTCTTAACAGCTCTTCCACAGCTTCGGGTTTATCTTCCCACACCAGGCCGTATTTCTTAGTATTAGTCACCAAATTAAATAGGTAGGCTCTTTCATCCTTTGAAAACCCTTCTAATTGTTTTATTTTTTGAATGAGGTCGGTTTTGTTCATTTATCTTATTTTTTTCATTAGAATTTCATCTATGAGAAGAGTTCCTTAATCTCTTTTTTTGTTAAATCTATTTCCCAGTAGTCTATCAGAAAAGTCAACATTCTTACTCCACGATTATAAATTTCACGAGGATTCCAATTTTTACTTTCGGCTACATTGATCTCACTGTGAGAACCATTGAAAAAACCGGATGAAGAGCCAGTTGAATGTATAGTTTTTTTCTTTTTATCAAATGGTTTATTGGACAAGCTACTATTCTTTGAATGACTAAGTAACACAAGATTGCCAAGAGAGTTGCACAAGTATCGTTGCTGTTTAGGGGTAAATCCAATAAATGATTTTTTCCATGAGATATCTGATGGCGTTTGCGGATAAATATGCTCAATACTATTTGGCATCGTCCACTTCACTTTGCTTTCCTCTCTTCCTCTTAAATAATTGTCATATTCAAACAGAAAGTATCGGACGCCTGGCCAATTATAATAACCATCACTCTTAGATCCTACGAATTGATCTTTGATGTTGGCTATAAACCTATCTGGCGAGTAATCATAGTATTCACTATCATCACCATATGTTCTTTTATGAACTTCTTCATTTACTTTATCCAACGTCCATTCATCCTTATCGTTATATAGATACATTGCGATATTGGAAAAATAAGCATTTCCTAAAGTGCTCTTTCTGCCTGCGCATAGGTAAATTAAAAAAATGTATGCCTCTATACTCTTCAAATACCTAATTCGATCTTTTGGATTTTCTGTTTTCAGGTAAACTGCAAGCGTTAGCGGGCCGAAAATCCTCAAGCCCAATCTATTAATTTTTACTAACCAGTCTCTTTCTTGAATGTCAGAAATTATTCCATTTATAAAAGCATGTTCGGGATTATTAATAATATACCATTGTCGAGCTGCCTTGTGCAGGCTTGAGATGTATATTTGGATTTCTTTATAGCTGGTAAATGTAGAATTTGAAACCACATTTTTTACAGTATAAATTTCTTTAAATAACTGATGGTAAGGGTAGCCTTTTTCTTTATTAAAAAAATGGTATAGTACAAAGTGATTTCTTAAAAAAGTATCATCATCCAACGGTTTCCTTTTATCTTTCCCTAGATGCTCATAACAAAATTTCCAAACTGTATTTATTTCATTTCTTAAGGATTCTTGTTCCTGATTTTTTAAACCGGGCATTAACGTAGAAAGATATATCAACCGATTTTTCAATTTCTCCAGATTTGTCAATTCCTTCCCATGATTATTCATAGTTTCAAAAACGACAAAAATATCAAGCTCTTTTGAAATGGGTTTTATATCAAACATTAATTGTTGAGTGACTTTTCTAAAGATTATTTCCCTTTGCTCATGAAAAAAATCCCTGTTTCTTTTATCAAAAAATTTATAACAATCCCCAAGATTATTTGTATAGCTGGTATCAGGTTTTGAACCACTTAATGAGTCTTGCCTGAATATTTTATTTTTTAGATATTCATCACTTGGGTCACGTATCTCATACCCAAATAAATAACCAACAATATTTTTATTCTTTGTTTTTATATATAAATACTTTTCGATTATTTCTTGCCTTGTTAAGCCAAGATATTTTTCATTTTTTTCTAAATATTCTACAAGGTTTTGAATCAATATTATAATTGTGGTAATTCGTTGTTGGCCATCAACTATAAAATATGGTGTGTATCCTTTGTTTTTAATAATCCAGTTTTCATTTTTCCAATTTTTATATTGGTTGTTTGCTACGGACTCAACAGTTAGCATTCCAGTATAATGTTGCCTGTTCGGCTGCAGATTCAATAGGTCTTGCCAAAAATCATCTAGTTCATCATTTTTCCAGGAATATCCTCTTTGATAATCTGGGATCCGAAAAATATTTTTGATAAATAATGTATCTAAAGAACACATTTTTGAAGATGAGAATGTACTATCATTTACTAAAATTCCCGATTCCTTTTCGCTTTTGTAAGCCATTATTATTAGTTTTGCAGAATAGTTATCAAATCTATTCTCCAGAGTAAAAAATCTTATTGCACATTATATTAGATGTCAATTTTTATCGTCAATAATAACTTCCGGTATAATAATTTTTTCTTGCAAGGTGGGCAGGCTCTCCACGTTTCTCAACTCTCTGTTAATGGCCCTTGTTCTAGTGCCTACCACTTCATCCAACTGACCAAGGCCGGTTTGTATATTTTTTTGTGCTTTTTCTAGCAGGCCGCCAAATTTCTCAAATTCTGTTTTTACTGTAGACAATACACTCCATACCTCGCTGCTTCTTTTTTGCAATGCTAATGTGCGAAATCCCATTTGAAGGCTATTTAAAATAGCCATTAAAGTAGTAGGACCAGCAACGGTAATTTTAAACTCCGATCTTAATTGATCTATAAGAGAACTGCGCCTTATTACCTCAGCATATATACTTTCAAACGGAAGAAACATAATGGCAAAGTCCGTAGTGTTGGGTGGGTCAATATATTTATCTCTGATATCTTTTGCCATTTTCTTAATTACGGTTTCCAGGTTTTTTGTGGCGACTTCAATATCATCGGGTATTGCATTTTCATACGCTGCTATCAAATGCTCATAAGTATCTTTTGGAAATTTAGCATCTATAGGTAAGTACACAAAGCTGCTTTCATCTTCACTTCTACCTGGTAATTTAATCGCAAATTCTACTGGTTCGCTGCTGCCCATTTTAGTTTTCACATTTGCATCATATTGGTTGGGTGCTAAAATCTGCTCCAGTAATAAAGCCAACTGAACTTCACCAACACCACCCCTCAATTTTACATTGCTCAAAACTTTTTTCAAGCCACCCACATCTGTCGCAATGGTTTGCATTTCTCCCAAACCTTTCTGTACTTCGATTAATTGTTTTCCTACTGTTTCAAAACTCTGACTCAATCTTTCGCTTAATGTTTTTTCTAATTTTTCTTCTACCGTAACCCGGATGCTTTCCAGTTTTGTTTCAGTATTTTTTACCAAATCGTTCTGCTTAACTTCCATCAGAGCAAATTTTTCTCTTTGCAGATCGTTGAATGATCTGATATTATCGTCAAGCGTTTTCTGAAAGTCTTTAAATGCACTAATCAGCGCCTCACGAATGAGCTTGTTATCTTCTTTTGCCTGCGTATTAATTTTATCTAACTGGGTTATGTTGGCAGATGAAAAGTCTGTTATGTTTTTTGCGAGTTCAGTCCGATTGGTTAAATTATTCTCTTCAATTTTAGAAATAAGTGCGTCCACTTTATCTTCAAAAGTTTTCCCAATTGCTTTTAATGAATTATTTAATTCCTCACGGTTATCCTTTGCGTTTGCTAAATTTTCTGTTCTATTGATTTTAAAATCTTCTTTGAGATCTGATTTGATTTCAGAAAAGTTTGATTGTAACTCTGCAATTTTATTTTGTAAAAGAGGTATCTCGTTGCCACTTTTGTTTCTGAACGCTATGATCAGAATTATTGCTCCTATTAACAGGATGCAGATTATTATTAATAAAATAGTTTCCATTATTGAAAAGCGTTGTTTTTATTTGAATTTATTTTTGATCCGACATTTCCTTCGCCATCTCATATTCATTTTTATAATTCAATCCTAATTCGTCCACTCCTTCCGGAATGGCGAGTGCAAAACTGACATACATATAAGAAAGAATTTGGTATCCAGTAAATTGTTTGCGCGGGATAGAATTTATTCTGTAATCAGTTTTTGCAGGGTTGAAACCTTGGGTACCGAGCGTAGCAATTTCAACAGCTACCCTCTTTATTCCATTAAGAGAAAAAGTTTTAAAGAAAATTAGGGCTTCTGCCATGTGCCCAACCACAGCCATGTTAAGGCCGATGTCTTCCTGCGATTTATTGAATTTTTCTTGCTGCCTTTTTTTATAAGGATCCTTTGATTCCATATAGTATGGATCTTTTTCTATAGAAGATAACAGGTTCTCAATATTGGTTCTATTATTTAGGTAATCGTTCTCATCAGAGAGTTCGAAATATTGATCTAGCTTCAAGTCTTCTGCCCAATGTATCAGCATTTCATATTCTTCTGCAGGTTCTTTATCATCACGGTATTGCAAATACTCATTATAAAAATCATGAGCAAGTTTTAATTCGGATGGTGAGGCTTTAAAATCTTTAATAAAGTCTAACCCATAAAGTTCTTTAAATTGGAGGCCATAAACCAAATTATAAATCTTGCTTGCAGAAAGTATCTCTTTTGGTGCAATTTCAACAACCCCTTTGTTTGTAACCGCCTCCAAACCTTCCTGGATTAAGCGATACAATGAAAGAAATTGAAAGGCTCTTAAATCGGGATATTCATTGTAAAGAAAATTTTCAATAAATAGATCTATCGGAGTATTATAAATCTGCAGATTGGTACCCACAAATATTTTTTCACAAAAGCTATTGATCGTTTCCTCACTATAGCCCGCCCTTTTCATTTTACGCGATGTGGCTTCAAAATCTTTTTTAAACTTCTTTGAGTGTTCCTGATTGGATAAGAACAGTAAGTTGCTATTTTCTTTTCTTGCCTGGGTTATAAAATCAAGATGCACTAATTCATGCATGATTAAATGCTCAACTGCAGGATGACCAGGTTTGTATTTCAAAACATGCGTGGGGTGATTATAGTTCTCCGCAATTTCAATTTTAGCAGCCGTTTTGATGTTTGAATCTTGTTGGATATCTATTTTAACCCCGGTTTCTGATTCCAGCTTGTGTTGATATTCTCTAAAGATGTTGGCGCCTTGTTTCAGGGAAACAATCCGGTTTGCTATTTCGAATGCTTTCTTTACCGAATCTTCATAAAGAATATCTCTATTTTTATTGGTCTTTATAGCCTCAACTGTGCTGAAAAAAGCAGATGGTAAATCGTTTTCAATTTCAGCAATAATGGCCAGCAAAAAATGTGTATTTGGAAATTGGTTGTTTATTTTGATTGCTTCCCATAAATAATTTTTGGCCTCCTCATTTTTGTTTTTCTTCATAAGCAGGAAAGCAATATTTGTGAGACTAATGTGATCCTGCACATTGGCAACAATTGCCTGGTTGTAATATTTTAACGCGGTTTCAGTATCATCTTTGTATTTGGCAAAAATGTTTCCCATCATCATTAAGGCCCATTTATTTTTAGAATCCCATCGTAAGGCATCAATTAAGCTATTAATTGCCTCTTCCTGGTCACCTTGATCAGAAAGTATCTGACCAAGTATTCGATGATATTCTGAAATTGTCGGATTTTTCTCAATAAGTTTTTGAAGGATAGGTTTAGCTTCGGTATACTTTCCTTTCTCACTTAGGTCAATCATCTTCTTGTAATCTGCATCTTGTGAGTTTATTTCTGGTAAATCGACATCAATTTTGACTATATCATCATCAATAGTGATCTTAGGTTTGAAAGGTCCGTAAGTATAGTAATTCTCTAAGGTGGGAATAATTGAGTCGTGATCTTTTGCAAGCGCCGGGAATATGGTGAATAAAAAATTGTCAATTTTATGTATGATCTGCATTAAATTAAACTTTTTTGAAATAATGGCAGTTAGTTTTTGAACAAGCTGACACTAAAAGAACATGTAGTTGCTGAAAGGCATCAAAGTAAACCAAATTTAATATAAAGTTGAGAGAAAATTAAATTGAGATTTGAATTAAGAATCTGAATGCAGTAAGCAAAGTATAAATAGAAAATGAGCCTTTGATTTATTGGTATTCCTCAAGAAAAAAATTAATAATGGGTTTTGCCTTTTGCACCTTTTAAGAAGATTATAATATTGAACTTTTCCTAACCTACTATATGCAGAAAGAAGAATTTCTTTCATCACAAGATACTGGTTTGCAATAATACTCTACTTCATTTTTGAGACATTCAATCCCGAAATAATAACGAACAATATCGATCTTGACAAAGAAAAGGAACGTCATTCTAACCTCATTCCGCTTTCTATGGTTTCGATGAGTTAACCTACTTCATCCTAACCCATCCATTATCAGTCTTTCTAAAATTAATTCCTCCTACGACATCTTTAATGGTTTCTCCTTTCTTGATCGGATCTATTTCTTTGTAGGATGTTGTGAATTCGCCAAATTGTTTATTGTAATTGTTAGTAGCCTGAATATCATGTGCGATCTTGTTCAAGAAAGATGTATCTGAATCGGCTACATAAAAAGTGTCCATTCCGGAAAACCCTCTTTTGGTAAAAACCTGGAGGTCAGATCCTGCAATTAATTTTGTTTGGTACTTCATCCAATAAACATCCTCACCCATTTGATTACTTCTCTTGTCTTCAATTTTTTCCAAATCCGAATAAACTAAAGGTGGCTTAATTTCTTCGTTTAATTTTCCTAAAACAAGTTGTTCAGTTGGCAAAGAGTCATTGTTACAGGAAGCAAGAAATATGCAAAAAATGGAGAGCGCCAAAGAAGGCAGTGTAATATATTTCATAAATAATTTTCAGATCAATTTAGGTTAAATGTGATAAACTTGTACACTCTAAATAAATAATTAACCCACGTTAGTGTACAAGATTATCACATTTGGAAGGCGCACGAAATAAAGGCTTTAATTATCCGCAACTCTCTTTAATTCTCTTCAAATTGTTTGATATCTTTTCTTTCCCTTTTTTAAATTCTGTTCATTTTTTCTCATAGATAATAATAGTTAATTAATAGATGTATTAGCGGCAGTCTTCAAACTCAATGTTTACCAGTGTTACAGAGAAGAAAGGTGTACAAGTTTAATGGATTCGAGGTACAGGATTAACGGATTACAGGTACAATTTTAATGGATTCGGGGTACAGGTTTAAAGGATTAATCTTCATAGGTGTACAGGATTAATGGATTTTTTTTAAATTAATTTAAAAATTCATTTTTTATGCAGGCAATTACCCAGGCAGGAATATTTTGTATAGGAGAGCCCTTGCGTTTCCTTTCAGACAATTTGAGAGATAAGTCTGTGATTTTGGTACGGAAGGAAGGGAGGTTATCAAAGTTCTCTAAGAAGCCTTCTATTTGAGCAATATGAAGTTGTTTAAATCCGAAGTGGTGTCTTAAAAGATGGATGGTATCTTCTCTGACACGAATATGATAGTCGTTTTCAGTTATTATTGAAGATTTTGTTTTTATTATAAAGTTCAGATGAGTGATTACCCGGCCATTTTTTGTAACGCTGAGGTCAAAAAAGACGTCTCCAATTAGTTTGAGTTCCTTTTCTGCGGGGCGTATTACGCGCCGGATTAATTCTTTTGGTTCAGGATAAGTATTTCCCAATACAAGCAACTCTTTAAATTTAGAGATTGACAAAACATAAACTCCAATATCCTTCCACTGGCAAATGATTTCATAAATCTTTTGAGTATATTTATTATTGGTTTTGTACATCACATCTTCTGCAAAGACTGTTAGGCCATTGGCAACTTTCATTAGCTCCATTGCGGTCAACTTATGCATGGTGATAGTTAAGTCTCTTGCATATTTTTTTATAACCGCTCTTTCAATTAATCCGGTTAGTATTAATTCTTCTTCGGGTTTTTTAGCTTTCTTGCTTTTGACGGCTGGTAGAACAATCCGGGCAATTTCTACATTCACTGATCGTAGCTGATTTAGTGACTTTTTTAATTGAGCGTAGTTGTTGCCATCTTTAATAAAATCAGTGAGAAGAAATTTAAGCTTTATTGTATCATCATCAGAACTTTTAAATAATTCTAACTGGCCAAATTCAACACCGTTTTCTAAAAGTGTTATATCACGTTGTAATCTTGAAATTATTTTCGTTAAAATCCTTTTCTGCCAAACGGAATAATTCCACATTGACATCGTTATCCTGTATGGTTGCCTTATTAGAGAATAATTTTCTATAGCCACTGAATCATTACTCATATCAAAATAAGTTGCTGTAAGAATTAATCTGATTTTACTAATACATGAAGTAAATCCTGGAGTTGGTGAACGAATTCTATTTTTAATTTTAAAGCTTTAGTTTGGACGAGCCACCTATTCTCTTTTTCGCTTTTTATTTTTATGATAATCATTTCATCAAATTTCCATTCATCAGAATGTGAATCGTAATTGAAATTTAATTTCCTTAGCCATTTTTCATGCAAGGGCACACCCACAATATCTCTGTCGCTGTCAGGATTTTTTCGGCTTGAAAGATGTACAACTCCTGGTTCAAGAATGACCACCTCGTCAGCGATGAAAATATCCTCATAGCACACACCCACAATATTTCCTATTCGTAAATCAGAAGCTTTCATTTCATTTTATTTTTGTTGCTCGCAATAGCTAATTAAATAATGCTTGTACAAAGCGATTATTATTACTTTAATTTGTTTGAGTAGTTGAAGTTTTTTTTATAATTGATTTTCTGAAATTGGAAACTATCCTTGCTGCTTGAATATCACTGAGCGCTTTTTTTCTTTTACCCCCCGAAGGAGCCGGAGCGTGGACACGCTCCAGTTCTACTCTTGCCCTGTAGGATCTTTCTCTCATTTGTTCAGCCATTGCTTCAAGTGAGAGGAACTCGTCTATTAATTTTTGTGCCGGAGTCATTGATTTAATTCTTACTGTGTTCGAAAATCTCTGATTCATTCATACCAGTATGTTGTGCGATAACACTTATATATTTTGGCATCGTTAAAGAGTCAGAGTTAGCCGTTATCCATCTCTTAATGGTGTATTCGCTTTTCGAATTAACAAGCATAAGCTTGGCGCGTAAATTACTGTCTGTCCTGATTGCTAATAATGCCTTTTCTGATAATGCCATTTTGATATATCATTTATTGTTAGTAAATTTGATAGAGCAAATAAATAGAACTAATGTTCTTAAAATTATCATTTTAGAACAAAAGTAATTAAAAATTAATAATGTCGCCAGAAATCTTACTGAAGCAGAGAATCAAAAAAGGACTATCACAAGAGGAAGTTGCAACTGCCATAGGTGTATCACAAAAGAGTTATAGTCATTATGAGAATGGAACCAGAAATCCAAAAATTGACAAAATAATAAAACTTGCCAGGCTTTTAGAGATAGAACTGACTTTTAGCTCTAGTTCTACAAAAGAGCAAAAATTTCAGAACGAAGTATACATTAATCCAGAATCTTTAGAGGATCAATTAAAAAGTATTAAGATAGAAAATCGATTTTTAAAAGATGAAAATGAAGGATTAAGAAAAAACATAGAAACTAAAGATGAAAGCATTGCAGAGCTAAATAAAAAAATAGGGAGGTTAGAAACGATAATAGAGTTTAAAAGTGATGAGCTTGATACTTTAAACAGTACTATGCCTCCGTTAAAAAAAGTACAGCAAAAATAACCAATATGTTTGAACCGGTACAGTTGGATTTATTTGTTGATAAAAGCAACAGGCTAAAAAAATAAATCTGACTCACGCTTAGTTTTATTAATCACCTAGTATTATTTCAGGTATGATTATTTTATTAATCATCAATTTTTTTTTCTGCATTTAAGTCTTGAAGAAGAATCCAAAATTCCTTAAACTGCGTTAAAGCTGATGAATAAAAACTCCTTTGATCAGTAAATTTGAATTTACAGATTTGAGCATCCACTTGATGAAAAGCACAGGTAATAAAACTTCATTTTAAAGAAGGATTCTATCAAGTAAGCCTTCCCATACATTCAGGATATATAATTTTTAACCTTATTATTAAGAGGCCCGTTCTCCCCTCAAATTGAATACACGAAGTTTAAAACTCAATATCCAATCCTTTTAATTCCTCATGAATTCGCTGCTTTTGTTCGAATGCATATACCTCTTCTGCCATCCGGGTAGTAGTGTGCCCCATTTGACCCGCAGCTAATTTAGCACTTGCTGCTTTCACGGTTTCATTTGCACTTCGATGTTTAAGTTTATAGAATGTTGCTTTAATTCCTAACGGTTCTCTAACATATCGATTCCATCGCTTGGTGATATGTTTAGTACTCCTTACCTGCGTTTCATGTGGTAAAAGATTATAAGAGAAAACAAAGTCATTAGGTTTAGCATTTTGCAATTGCTCTTTCCAAAAAGGTAGCACTACATTACGAATGGTACGGTCAACCCAACGTTCCTTATTACCCTTTTTAACGATTGTTGAATATTTCTGCTGTCTTAAATCAATATTCTTTACCTGTAACCTGAGAAGCTCTTTAATTCGGCCGCCTGAGTAAAAGAACAATATTATGAATTTATAAAATTGAAGATGGTTTTTTGAAAGATGCTCTTTAATTCTTTTAACATCATCATCAGTAAGCATTATTTGCTTAGATGGTGTTTCTTTCATTGGACTAATCGCTTTTGCCATGTTTCCATAAGCAGCACCTATCTCAATCAGGTATTTAAATAAACCAGAGATGTAAGCTTTGGATTTATTAAACCTTTTTGCAGAGAATGTTGGTATTGTTTTATGAAGATGATCCAGGCAAAACTTTATATGCTTTATTTGAAGATCCCCGATTGAAATATTTATGTATCCTAATTCATTAGCGGCTTTCTCAAGATTTTTCAAAACCGATTTAATATCATCCTTTGTTTCTTTTACCAAAGAAGAATTGTCGAGAGATGTTCTAAGAGCTGTGATGAAAGGTGTAGAATTAGTAGTTACACCTGGATTAGTATTAATAGCTCCTATGATTTGCTTTCCGTTCCTGGTAATAGGATTATATCCTTCATTAAGTAACATTTCTAACTCCTCAATAAGCTTCTGTAAAACGAACTTTCGTTCACCAATAGTTTTGAGTAAATTGATACCAGCTTTTAATCGAATGTTTTTTCCTTTAGGATACTTATCCATGTACTTTGGATCTATGAACCTGCAGTCAGCATACCATGTATCCGTAAGCTTTGCTTTATTGGTTTTCCAATTACCAGGATACACATGAAATTCGCTTCTGCGACAATTGTTAGGAAGAACTATCATGTGATAAAAGTAAGGAAAAAATTCTTACGAAAGTTCTTACGATTTCTATTTATAATTCTCAAAAAACTGTAAGAACTCTTTCCTGTCTTGGGGTGGATGATGGGGCTCGAACCCACGACCCTCAGAATCACAATCTGATGCTCTAACCAACTGAGCTACAACCACCGTTTGAAAAGAGGGTCAAAATTAATTAAAATAAATTTCTTTAATCAAAAGCATTTAAATAATTGTTGAGATTATTCATTTATAAAAAAAACCTGACACAAATAATAGAATAATTTCAACGAAATTGTCTCACCTAGCTCTAACTTTCATAATGAAATAGTCTGTGCACTTTTCGCTGCTGATATTTTAAAACTTACCATTCATAAAGTTTAAAACCAGAATTTCAACTTTTTCTTTCGACTTTTGTTCCTTTTTTATTCAAACTACATATCCCATAATCACATTAATAATGAGAAATTTTTACCTGCTTTTTTTTGCATTCTTTATCAGCACAAATTTGTTAGCACAATACCCCGGCGGTGGAAATCGTGGTGGACAAAGTATGAACCTTGGGCACTTTTATGGAAAAGTTGTGGATGAAGCCGGCAAGCCGATTGAAAGTGCGTCTATCCAGCTTTCGCAAAATAAAATGGATACCGTTTTAAAAAAGAGAAGAGATTTTGTAGTAGCCGTTTTACTAACAGATAAAAAAGGGGATTTTAGTATTGACAAACTTCCGGTACTTATAACTTACCAGCTCTTAATTACAGCGGTTGGGTTCAAAACTTATAATGAAAAAGTGGCTTTCAACTTAAAGACTGGCGGTAGCGACATGAGCCAAATGTTGAATGCAATTGACAAAGATCTTGGCAATATAAAAATGGCCCAAAACTCTGAGCAACTTCAAACAGTTGTTGTTACTGCTGATAAGAGTATGGTACAAATGAATATTGACCGCAAAGTCTTCAACGTTGATAAAAGCCTTACCAGTGTTGGTGGAACTGCGATTGATGTAATGAAAAATGTGCCATCAGTAAACGTAGATATTGACGGTAATGTTACTTTGAGAAATGCCACACCACAAATATTTATCGATGGCAGACCAACCACGTTAACGCTTGATCAAATTCCTGCTGATGAAATTGAAAGTGTTGAAATCATTACGAATCCATCAGCCAAGTTTGATGCTTCAGGCGGCGGGTCAGGCATATTGAATATCGTATTAAAGAAAAACCGGAAGCCGGGTTATAATGGAAATTTACGAGCAAACCTGGATTCACGTTTCCGTTATGGAGTGGGCGCTGATATAAATATCAAGCAAGGCAAAATCAACTTTTTTGCAAATACAATGTACAACCAAAGAAAAAGTATAAGTACCCAAAGTACGCAGCGCCAGGATTACGTGGATAGCGTAAGTGCATTTCTCTCGCAAACAGATAAGCCGACAAACACAGGACACTTTGCATTTGGCCGCGCGGGGTTTGATTATTTTCCTGACAATAGAAATACAATTACAGTTTCCGGAGTAATAGTCGGTGGCCGGTTTAATAGTATGGATCAACTTAATATAAATCGCGATAGCAATTATGTCGGTTCAACCTCGCAGGAAAAAGGCATTACAAACACTCAAAGTCATTTTGCTTTTAATAATTATGGAACTACACTTAGTTATAAACATAATTTCACCAAGCCTAGTAAAAATATAACTGCGGATGCTAATTATAATTGGAGTACCAATTCAAATAACAGCACCTTCTCTACACAATATTCTAACCTGGATAATACGCCTAAAACTCCGCTGTATCAACAGATGATTACAGGCGGCGGAACAACAAAATATTTTACCGCGCAAACAGATTACACGGATCCGATAACCGATAAAATGAAGCTGGAAGCAGGCCTTAGAGCAGCGGTAAGAAACTATAGCAGCCATAATGAGAATTATTTTTATAATTCCTCGATTTCAAAATACCAAACTATCCCGGGCCTCGATAGCAAGTATGAATTTCAGGACCAGGTATATGCAGCGTACACTACTTTTTCTCAAAAGTTAAAAAACTTTACTTATCAATTAGGTGGCAGAGTTGAAAGCTCGTTATACACTGGCAATTTGGTAAATTCAAACCAAACTTTTAAAAATTCTTATCCATTAAGTTTTTTCCCCAGTGTATTCCTTACTCAAAAATTAAATGATAAGCAAGATCTTCAGCTTAACTATTCCCGAAAAATAAACAGGCCGAATTTCTTCCAGCTTATACCATATTATAATTACACTGATTCATTAAATATCAGTCGCGGTAATCCCAACCTAAAGCCGGAATTCACGAACCTTTTAGAATTGAATTATGACATTAATTTTCAAAAGGGAAATAATCTTATTGCTACCATTTACTACCGGCAAACAAACGATTTGATTACCCAATATCAATACAGAACTGCAAATCCAAATCCTAATAAAAACGATTCTATTTTTATTTCTTCTTTTGCAAATGCTAATAGCTCCACCGCGTATGGTTTGGAAATTACTTCGTTAAACAATATAACGACGTGGTGGTCTTTGACAGCGAATGTTAATGTGTATAATTCGAAACTTAATGGCAATAACCTGGAAAGCAATTTAATCAATCAACAAGTGAGCTGGTTTGGAAAAATTAATAATACATTTAAGTTGCCCAAAAATTATTCAATACAATTTACAGGAGATTATACAAGCAAAACAATTTTGCCACCTAACAGAAGCGGTGGCGGAGGCGGTAATTTTTACGGTGGTGGTAATTTGGCTTTGGCTAACGGATATACAGAACCGGTATATGGATTTGATATTGCATTTAAAAAAGATTTTTTAAAAGATAAATCTGCGTCACTTTCTTTAAGCATGAATGATATTTTTAGAACCCGCTTGTATCATGTACACTCCAGGTCAGATATTTCCCCAACGGTTTACACAATTCAGGAAACAGAAAGAAGAAGAGATGCTCAAATGGTACGGTTAAATTTCAGTTATCGATTTGGCAAAGTAGATGTGTCTTTATTTAAGCGTAAGAACATTAAGGGCGAGCAGGAAGGCATACAAAACGGCATGCAAGGCGTTGGACAATAGTTTTAATTTATAAGTAAAAAGTGCTTTTACATTATCTTAACTTTTTTGGTACTGAAATTGTATTCAAGTTATTTTAATGTATATCTATTCATAACTTAAAATTAAAACAATGAAAAAAGTCTTTAATCGCCAGTTTTACATTTTCCTGTTTTCTCTTGCAATGTTAACGCTTACGAGAGCTTTGGTATTTGCGCAAGATAGTGCGGCAGGTAGCAGCACAACTTCATCAACCACATCTTCGTCAACTACTACTATTCAACCATGGATGTGGGTTGTAGGTGGGGCCGTTTTATTAATTATCATTATCGCACTTTTAAGAGGAAATAGTAATACCAAGACTGGTACTGCTCACACTGATAAAGTTACCTATACAAAGACTACAAGCAGCGATGATTAATTTTTGATTCATCTTTTTATAATTATAAATGTGGCTAACGATTGTTAGCCATTTTTGTAATCATTACTTAACACTCAACTTTTTTAAAAATAAATTTCAATTCATTCGATCAATAAACTTCTGAAAATAATTAAAAGTTATCTTTGCGCACTTTCAATAAAAAAGCCGATTAAGAAAGGATTTTTATCGAACGAATTTTAAACGAAATATTTTTTTATTATGCCTTTACGTGCAGGGATTGTAGGATTACCCAATGTGGGAAAATCAACTTTATTTAACGCGGTAAGCAATAGTGCTAAAGCCCAGGCAAGTAATTATCGCTTTTGTACTATTGAACCGAATGTTGGTTTAGTGAATGTGCCTGATAACAGGTTAAATAAACTTGCAGAACTTGTAAAACCAGACCGGATAGTGCCTACGCAAATTGAAATTGTAGATATTGCCGGATTGGTAAAAGGAGCAAGTAAAGGTGAAGGATTGGGAAATAAATTTCTTGCAAACATCCGTGAAGTGGATGCAATTATTCATGTAGTTCGTTGCTTTGAAGATGAAAATATTTTAAGGGATGAAGGCCCTATAAACCCAATCAGTGATAAAGAAATTATTGAAACTGAATTGCAATTGAAGGATCTTGATAGCGTAGACAGAAAATTATCGCGTACAGAAAAGATGTTGAAAACGGGTGATGCAAAAGTCAAACACGAGTATGAAATATTGGTAAAATGTAAGGCACATCTTGAAAAGGGAAACAACATTCTTTCGCTCAATTTATCAAAAGAAGATAAAGCGATAATCGCTGAAAACTTCTTACTAACGGACAAGCCTGTACTATACGTAGCCAATGTGGATGAAGCATCGATGCATACCGGCAACAAATATTCTGAAAAGCTTGTAGAGGCGGCTAAAGCAGAAAATGCGCAGGTAATTATTATGACCAATGCAATAGAAGCACAGATAGCGGAATTTGAAAATCCGGAAGACAAGCAAATGTTTATGGAAGAATATAAAATGGAAGAACCTGCCTTAGACCGGCTCATTCATTCTGCTTACAAGCTTTTGGACTTATCTACCTATTTCACCGCAGGTGTTCAGGAGGTAAGAGCCTGGACTATTCACCATGGCTGGAAAGCGCCCCAGGCTGCCAGCGTAATTCATACAGATTTCGAAAAAGGCTTTATTAAAGCCGAAGTAATATCTTATAATGATTTTATTCATTACGGTTCTGAAACAGCATGCAGGGAAAATGGAAAACTAAGAATAGAAGGAAAAGAATATATCGTGCAGGATGGCGACGTAATGCATTTCAGGTTTAATGTATAACGATTGTTATTTTTCATATCTTCCTTCCAAATCAATTCTTTTTTTCTTCCAGGTTTCTTGTAGGAATGATGTATAAAGGGATGGTTGTGTGATGCAAAACTTTTTCTGCAACGCTTCCTAAAAGTATTTTGTCTAAACCGCGCCGGCCATGCGAGCCCATCACAATAATGTCCGCATTAATTTCTACCGCTGCTTCCAGGATCGCGTCTCCAAAATCACCTTCTTTAACAATAGTTTCGATCGTGTCATCATTCAGGTGTTCCTTCGACGTTTTTAAATAACTGGTCGCGGCTTTTTTCAATTCCTCTACTGCTCCTGTTTGCAAAATATCAAAATTATTAAAACTATCAAATCCCATCATCGGGGAATAATTTAGAGAAGAATAATACGCCGCATCGGATACCACATGCAATAACACAACTTTCGCATTCATACTCTTCGCCAATGCATAACCACTCTCTGCAATTTTTTGTGCAACAGGATCAAAATCCAATGCTATTAAAACCTTTTTCATACATATTTATTTTATTTCTTTTCAAAAATTATTCTTCAGAATTAAAAAATCTGAAATGATCAAAGGATAAAAAAAACCGAATCTTTTTTGTTTATTGTTAATTTCTAAAACTCAATTTTTACTTTAATAACGCTTTCGCTCTTTCAATTACGTTCTCTAAAGAAAATCCATACTCTTTCATTATTTCTTCACCGGGCGCGGACTCACCAAATTTAGTAACTGCAATTACATCGCCTTCATCGGTTGTGTATTTGCTCCATCCAATTGGCGAACCGGCTTCCACTGCCAATCTTTTTCGAATACTTTTTGGAAATACCTTTTGTTTGTAATCGTCGCTTTGCGCTTCAAATAATTCCCAACTCGGAAAGCTTACAACGCGTACCGGAATTGATTCTTCCTTCAATTTTTCCTGGGCTTCTAAAAGTAAATGAACTTCGCTTCCTGATCCCATTAAAATAATTTGTGGATCTTTTTCTGAATCAGATAAAATGTACGCGCCCATTTCCAATTCTAATGCTTTCGCAAACTTTTCCTGGTCAATAATTGGCAACTCCTGCCTGGTTAAAATAATTGCAACAGGCCCATCAGTACGTTCAATTGCAACACGCCATGCCTGTACCGTTTCATTTGCATCGGCCGGCCTTATCACCATTAAATTAGGAACTGAACGCAATCCAATTAATTGCTCAACGGGTTGATGCGTGGTACCATCCTCACCCAGCCCGATGCTATCGTGTGTGTAAACAATAATAGAACGAATCTTCATAATTGCAGCAAGACGAATTGGCGGCCGCATGTAATCGGAAAAAATAAGGAATGTTGCGCCGTAAGGTATAAATCCTTTAGTCAGGGCCATCCCATTTAATACGGCTCCCATCGCATGTTCGCGAATACCAAAATGAAAATTTCTTCCGCTATGATTTTCGTTTGTGAACGACTGATAATTATTTAAAGTAGTATCTGTTGATGGAGAAAGATCCGCGGAGCCACCGATTAACATTGGCAGTTTATCAGCGATAGCATTCAACATTTTGCCCGAAGCTTTTCTTGTTGCTATGCCTTTCGCATCAGGTTTAAAAACAGGCAAATTATCTTTCCATCCTTCCGGTAAATTGCCACTTTTTATCAACTCATATTCCGCAGATTCCGCAGGAAACTTTTCTTTGTATTTTTTATAAAGCTCATTCCAGTCAGCTTGCTTTTTTATTCCTTGCTTGCCTTTTTCACGATAATAATTTAATACATCGTCGGCAACTACAAAACTTTTATCAGGATCAAATCCAAAATTTTCTTTTACCAATCTTACTTCGTCTTTTCCTAACGGTGAACCGTGAGCCGCAGCCGTGTCAACTTTGTTTGGGCTACCAAACCCAATGTGAGTACGTACTTTAATAAGTGAAGGGCGCCCGGTTTCTTTTCTTGCAATTTCTATTGCTGCAGCAATTGCTTCTGTATCATTACCATCTGCAATAGATTGTACATGCCATCCATATCCCTGGAAACGTTCAGTCACATCTTCATTAAATGTGAGTGAAGTATCGCCTTCAATTGTGATCTGGTTGTCATCATATAAATAAATAAGATGTCCCAATTTTAAATGCCCTGCGAGAGAAGCCGCTTCTGAAGCAACGCCTTCCATAATATCTCCATCACTGCATATTACATAAATAGAATAATCGAATAATTTAAAATCAGGTTTGTTGTATCTCGAAGCAAGATATTGTTGTGCAATCCCCATACCAACTCCATTGGCAAAACCTTGTCCTAACGGGCCGGTGGTCACTTCAATTCCTTCCAACAAACCATACTCAGGGTGACCGGCGGTTTTGCTATGCAACTGCCGGAAATTTTTTATGTCGTCCATTGTGAGATTATAGCCAGTTAAAAACAAAAAACTGTATTGCAACATACACGCATGTCCGCAGGATAATATAAAACGATCCCTGTTAGCCCATTCCGGATCCTGGGGATTGTAATTCATAACTTTTGTCCACAATACATGGCCTATTGGCGCAAGCCCCATTGGTGTACCGGGATGACCCGAGTTAGCTTTTTGTACTGCATCTGCTGATAAAACCCGAACCGTATTAATCCCTGACTGTTCTACTGATTCCATTTTTTGTTTTTATGTTGTTTAAAAATTAAAGCCCGTAAATATAAATAAGAGTTTGCAACGTAAATGACTTATCTAATTGAATAAATGCAAAAGTAAATTTTTATACGTTAGCGAATAACCAGAATTATTTTTTTGCGTCGCATTATTAATTTTTGTCTACCTTTTTAGCGCTAAAACTTTAAGCAATATTATAATACAGCGTTCTTTTTGGCGTTATTATACTACATGCCAAGTATCGCAATGAATAAGCTTATTTTAACCTTCATTTTTCTATTTTCCTTCTCTTTTTTCCTTAAGGCGCAAAAGTCATTTTCTTCGGATGAGCTGTTTAAAAACGCCCGGGATGCCGCTTTTGAATTTAAAAATTATGATAAGGCTAAAGAATTGGCATACGAAGCGCTCAATATTTCGCCCACTTATGCTGACATAGATATTTTTTTGGGAAGAATTTATACCTGGGATAAAGAATACGATAGCGCCCGGTTTCACTTTACCAAAGTGTTGGACGCTAACCCAGCTAATGAAGATGCAAGCCTTGCTTATGCCGACCTGGAATACTGGAATGAACATTACGAAAACTCGCTCGCAATTTGTAATCGTGCCCTCTTGCTTTATCCTCACTCAGAAGAACTTTTGGTGAAGAAAGCTAAAAATTTAAGTGCGTTAAAAAGATATTATGAAGCAAAAAATATTACCAGTTCAGTTTTAAAAATAAATAAAAAAAATGCAAGTGCTAAGTCCTTGGCTATTTCACTCAAAGACAAAGTTGCTAAAAATAAAATAACGCTTGGTTACGAAAATTCATCATTTGATAAACAATTTGATCAGCCGTGGCATTTGGGAAGTATTTCCTATACCCGAAAAACAAATCTCGGGTCATTCATCGGGAGATTAAATTATGCAAACCGGTTTGGTGAGAATGGCTGGCAGGGAGAAGTAGATGCCTATCCGCACATTAGCAAAATATTTTATGCTTATATAAATTTTGGCTACTCTGGCAATGTTGGAGTTTTTCCAAATTATAGAGCAGGATTTTCTTTGTATGCAAATTTGCCCAAAAGCTTCGAAGCGGAAGTTGGTATGCGATATCTTTATTTTACAAGTGCCACAAATATTTTCACCGCTTCATTAGGTAAATACTATAAGAACTTTTTATTTACTGCGCGTACTTATCTTACTCCATCATTAGGAAGCGTTTCTCAATCATACATTTTGTCTGCGAGGTATTATCTAAAAGGCGCAGATGATTACATCGGCTTAAGTATGGGAACGGGCATCTCTCCTGACGATAATAGCCAGAACATTCAGTTTAGCAACAAATTAACCAGGCTTTCTTCCCACAAAATTTCGGCAGACTTCGATCATACTTTTTTGAAATGGAATGTCATTTCAATTGGAGCAGGATTGATTAACCAGGAATACAAACCATCTGTAAAAGGGAACCAGTTCAACATATCCGTTGGCTTTAGCCATCGCTTCTAAGTCAATTTTTTTACAATTCTTTTCATTCAATATTCGATTTATTAAAATAAGCAGGGAAGGAATTGCCGTGCATTTGAAAAGGACTTTTTATTAAAAAGAAATGGATGGCTATTCGTTTTTTTAAACCAAAAGAAAGCTTTTAGAAAATAATTTGTAGCGCTGTGTTATCTGCACAGCGTTAATTTAATCCGAAATGAAAAAGATAAGAACATCTTTAACCGTATGCCTGTAAATGAAAGGGAATTATTTTATCAACAAACTATCAGGGAGCATTGATTTCGTATTTGCGAGTTGGTTGTTCTTTTGCTTGAATCTATCGAACTCATTTTTGAGCTTTGCTTTTTCCGCATCATTTTCCACCGGATCGAGGCTCATGTTATTGCCGATTTTAAAGAGATCATCTCCATGCAGCATATATCCATCCATAACATAATCCAGCATATCAGTTTTCGTTTGTATAAAAGGATAAGCATGAATATTCCTGAATTCATGAGCGGTATCAAGTCCTGCACCCATCCAGGTTGCAACTGCCGCCACTTTTAAATTATAATTATTTTTCAATAATGCCAACATACTTGGTGCTATATCAAAATGTGTAGACATAGCTGCAAAGGACCCGCTCCGTTTAAGAAGCGGCGAATAAATAATTAACGGAACATGGTAACGGTCAATTTTGGTTGACATTGGAATTTCGGGCATACGATGGTCACCTGTAATTACAAAAATAGTATTACTGAAATCAGCACGTTGAGCATAATTATTCATGAAATTCCTGATGGCATTATCGCAATATAAAATACTTGCATATTGATGGTCGTATAACCTATGCTCCTTTTTTTGATCATCATTAAATTGCAATGTTTGCATGCGCTCTTCAAACATTTGCAGGAATTTTTCCTGGTGATCTAAAACGAATGGGCTATGTGTTGAAAGCGTCATCACCATGTTGAACTTAGGCGATTGTTCATTTCTTGACACTTCATTTAATCTTTTAAAAACTTCTTCATCTCCATAGCCCCACGTAAAGCCGCTTGAAGATGATGGCATTTTCGGGTAGACCGCCGGGAATGTTTTTTCATCATAAATATCGGCGCCATCCATTTTAAGAAATTTGTCCATGTTGTCAAAGCTGGCATCACCACCATAAAAGAAATTACTTTTATATCCATTCTTGTTTAAAATATTAATCATAGACAGATGCGCGGGCATTTGATCTCCTAATTCAAGAAATCCATTTTTGCTGAACGGAAGCGATCCATAAATGGATGGCAACATGGCAAAGGTTCTTCCACCTTCGCTAAGGAAATTACTCCAATACAAACTTTTACCTGATAACGAATCCAGGAAGGGAGTAAAACTTCCCAGGTAAGCATCTTTATTTGAAAATGCTCGTCCTAAACCTTCCACTACTATAAAAACAATATTCGGAGCCTTTTGCTGCTTACTAAAAAATGGAGAAAGAACATCTGCCGAATCTACCGTATGCAAAAAAGGATAGTGTGTTTCATCAACGTAATTAAATGTTTTTGCGCCAGGCTGCGTATTTACATTATTAGAAATATTTTCATGCTTGTTTGGATACAACGATTGATAGCAGCGTGTATAAAAGAAATAAGATTTGTTTAGCGTGATAGAATTACTGAATTCCGGGCCCGGCTTCCATTCATAAGTTATAGATGAAATAGATGCAATTGAGGCTAAAGCAAACACGCCGGTTAGTATATATGCAAACGATGCGCTAAGCTTAATTTTTTTAGGAATGATAATAAATAATGTAGTTACCGTGCCGAGCAATAACAACAAGAAGAGAACAAAGGTAATTGAAACGCCTGCGGCGCCCACGGTTTGCTTTATATCAGCAGCAGAATAGCTTAACAGGTCTGCGCCTAACGGTACCAAAGTTTGTAAAAAATATTCTGCGAGTGCTGCATGCACCGTTAGTAATAAAATTCCAAAGGAAACGAAAAAGAAACGCGCAATTTTTTTGTTTACAAAAAAAAGTAAAAGGAAGATTATAACGGGAACTATTGCAATATTTAAATCAAATGAAATTTCATTGATGATCCCGAATTTAATGACTTTAAAAAAATCCTTCGGTACACCAAAACGCTGCGTATCGCGAATAAATTCATAAATTTTTATGATCGTCATCGAAAATAAAAGTATCAAACTATACAAGGCAGATTCTCTCAAGCTCTGCACAAATTTTGATTGCTTTTTTGGCTCAATAGCTTCGGTTAAAAGATCAGGCGAAGGAATGGCCTCCACGTGGTTTGCATTCAGTCCCTTTCTTGTCATTTCTCCCCAACTATTTCTCTTCCGCAGGTAATCGACGTTTCCTTTTAATGCAGACCATACCACAAAAGGATGAAAAAAGAAAGGCTCCATCAATGCAGTTAAAACTAATTTATAGATATCATTTTTATTTTTGTACTGATTATAAGTTAATACCTCCATCAATATTGCAAACACGGAGTAAACAAATCCAAATGAAATAATAAAGCCAAGCAAAATAAAAAAGGAATACCACTGAATCATTCCTAAAAAAGACAATATTAAAAAAGCTACAACCCCAATAAACTCCACAATGGGGGCAAGAAATTCAAAGAAAAACCAATAGGGATAACTCACCAAACCTAACACACCGTAACGCGCATTGAAGAACATGATCTTATGCATGCGCAAGGTTTCGATTGTGCCCCTCGTCCATCGGTTTCTTTGTCTTCCAAGAATTTTGAAATTATCCGGCGCTTCAGTCCAGCAAAGAGGATCGGGAATATAGGTAACTCTATAAGGAATTTTATTTTCTTCCATATAACGGCGCATCCGCACGATTAACTCCATATCCTCACCCACCGTATTCACATTATAACCACCACATTTTATAACAATTTCTTTATCAAACGCCCCAAATGCGCCAGAGATCAGCAGCAAACCATTCAACTTACTCCAGGCCATTCTACCTAATAAAAATGCACGTATATATTCAATCGTTTGCACCCGTGCTAAAAATTTTTTTGGCAGGTTAATTTCTACGAGCCTTCCATTTTCAATTTTGCAGTTATTAGCAATTCTTATTACACCACCGGAAGCAATAACTCTAACCTTAGTTTCCTCCAGGAAAGGCTTAATCATTTTTAACAACGCATCTTGTTCCAAAACACAATCAACATCAACACAAACGAAACAACCATACTTCGCGATGTTAACGCCAACATTCAAAGCATCGGCTTTTCCGCCATTCTCTTTATCGACAACAACAAGTTTATTATATACCGGGTTGTTACTTTTATAAACTCCTCTAACTTTTTTGGTAGGTATTTGTTCGTGAATAAATGTATTGGTTTTATAAAGATCATAAGCTTCAATTAATTGCTTAAGTGTTGCATCTTTACTGCCGTCATTCACTATTATTAACTCAAGCAGGTTATAATGAATCGACAACATTGATCTAACATTCTCAATAATATTTGTCGCTTCATTATAGGCAGGTGCAATTACGCTAATACCTGGCAAATGCTCTGATGCCGCAAGCACCCTTAAGTCTGCATAGCTGTTGCGACGAAAATATTTTCTAATTTCTACAGAAGAAAATATACCAATCAAAATATAAAAGAATAGTAAAAGGCTGGAATAGATTAGAATTCCATAAGTAAAAAAATCAAATATTAATTTTTGCAAGTTCATGCTGCATGATCATTCTCAATTTGAAGAAAAATTTCGTTCCACGGGTATTCTTCGGCAAATAATTGTGATTGTAAAAACGATGGCCCAAGCGGATGAAGCGATGATATTGTTTGCGCAGCTGCGGCCTTAATACCGTCATCACTATTATGAAGTTGCTTTAATAAAAAATTTAGTTCTTTTTCGCTACCGGTATCTTTTAAAATATCAAGAATCAAAAGTTTTAAAG
Organism: Chitinophagales bacterium; assembly: GCA_038245055.1. GTDB lineage: Bacteria > Bacteroidota > Bacteroidia > Chitinophagales > Chitinophagaceae > Ginsengibacter. The sequence continues at coordinate 56,671 of JBBRSV010000001.1, forward strand.
TTTTATTTTCTCCACCGTAATAACCCATAATGTGATCATGCAGGTCTTCTCCCGGCATTTTTTTTAGATATTCTAATGCGTTTATTTTTACCTGCAGACTTGAGTGGTGAAGACATTCAATTACGGCACCATAAAATTGATAACAATTATAATTAGTTGCGAGTTTTAAAGAAAAAACTACCACTGATTCATTCGGAGATTGAAGCCACTTACCGATTGCTTGAAGTTCTTTCGGTTGCACATTATTTAATTTATTTAAAAATAATATCTGCTGCCATTCGCTAATTGGGTAGGTTGCTACGTTAAGAAAACGAAGGCCTGAAAATCCATAGAAGCTTACCAGCGCTGACTGAGCTTCATTTCGAACAAAATCATTTTCATTATTGGTAAGGCGGAATATTTCTTTTGCATATTTTATCTGTTTCATTGAAGAGAGCTCGTGTATCCCCTTGGACTTGATGTGCCACTTAGGATGATTCAGTTTCTTAACCGAATCCTGGTCCAACTTCAATAGCTCATAAAGCTTTATAAGATTAATTGTAAAAGAACCAGAAAGATTTTTCTTTGCATGTATTAATTCATCTATGATATCATGGCGGAAACCACGTTTCAATAATAACTTCTTATTATCGGGTATTAAGGTTGCAGGTAATGGTTCGTCTTCATTCAAAAAAATTATCTCGCTAATCAGATTGGTGATTTTTTCCTGCCATATTTTTTTATGACGAGCCACTCTTCTTTTATAAAAAGTATAAGCTAAAATAATAGCAAAGAGCGCAGTAAAAAGGATAAGAAATACAACCATTATCCTTAAAAAGAAGTACGGTTCAATCGCTATGAAACTAAAATAATTAAAACCATGCATAATTTTGTGTTGAAAAATAATGTTACATCTGAATCGCTTCAGGTATATATCGTTTCACTCTTACTGATAATTCATTTGGGCTAAATGGCTTTGTTATATAATCGTCGGCACCAAGTTGAAATGCTTCAAGCACCACGTTTTCCTGGCCCATTGCAGATAAAACTATGATAGGAATTTTCCTTCCGCCTTTCATTTTCACTGCACCAATAATCTCCAAACCTGAAGCATAAGGCATCATAATGTCTGTAATAATCAGATCCGGCGTAAGTTCTTCTATCTTCTTAATTGCTTCTCTTCCATCCTGGCAAAGAATGATGGTGTGTCCATCTTTCTTTAGACGAAGCTCGATCGTTTTTAACATCATCATTTCATCTTCGGCAACAAGTATTGTCATAGTTTTAATTTTTAAATTTTTAGAGCGAGCCCATGTTCTTCGCTGATGTATATCAAGTGTTTTTGAAGAGGGTTTTCTATTTTCAAAAAAGCGGCTTCTGCCTGCATTATCAGTTCGGCCAATTCAATATTTTTATTTTCGCTTGCACACGCTTCAATTTTAATAAGTGTACTCAGCAACTCATTTGCTTTTAATAGCCCGGCACTGCTTTTTAGTTTATGAGCAATTTTATAAACCTCGTCACATTGATGCCGCGATGCAGCCTTCTTTAGATCATCTAATTCAACCGGAGTGTTATTTAGAAAGATGGAAAGTATTTCACATAAATATTCGTTGTCATCCATTTCTTCCAGCAGTCTTAAGTCAAATAAATTATTACTGCTTTGGGTGGCGATAATTTGTATCGATCTTTTTTGCTCTTTCTTTTCGAGTAAAATATTTATACGCTCGTATAAGAAGGAAAAATTAAACGGTTTTGTGAGATAGTCGGTCATTCCCATTTCAATGCACTTGGTCTTTTCTCCTTTAAGTGCGGAAGCCGTCATTGCCATAATTGGAATTGAAATATCCATCACGTTCCTGATATATTTTGTAGCTGCGTACCCATCCATTTCAGGCATCTGCAGATCCATTATAATTAAGTTATAATCCAGACTTTTCTTAAGGAAAGCAATTGCCTCTAACCCGTTATTAGCAATGTCCACCACGCCTCCTGCTTTTTGCAAAACATGTCGAATTACTTTTTGATTTACTTCATTGTCTTCTGCAACCAAAAACCTTTTTCCGCGTAAAAATCCGTTGTAATTCTTAAGAGTTTTACTTTTAAAAAATAGCTGGTTGTTAGTTTTATTATATTGATATGGTATAAAAAATTGAAAGCTAGTACCAACGTTTATAACACTTTCAACTTCAATTTCACCGTTTTGCATTTCAAGCAATTGCTTTGTAATGGCGAGGCCTAAGCCTGAACCTCCGTATTTACGGGAAGTTTCAACGCTTGCCTGGGTGAAGCTTTCGAATATCTGGCTAATTTTATCAGTCTGTATTCCAATTCCGGTATCAGTAATTTTAAAGTTTAGCGCAACTTCCTGGTTGGATTTCTCTTTAATGGAAATATGGATTTTTATTCCGCCTTGGTGGGTAAATTTTATTGCATTACCAACAAGGTTTACAAGAATTTGATTGAGCCTGAAAGGATCACCATTTAAAGTAGCCGGCACATTTTCGTCTACACTTAACTGTAAGCCCAATTCTTTTTCAAGAATCCTGTGTTTGAAAATCGATTGAATATTTTCAAGAACCTCATTAAGCTCAAAATCAATTTTTTCAATCGTTAACTTTCCCGCTTTTATTTTAGAAAAATCAAGTATGTCATTTATGATAACTACCAAATTATCAGTTGAACGTTTTATAGATTTTGCAAAATCACATTGTTCATCAGTTAAAGAAGTATCCAGCAAAAGGTCTGTCATTCCTTGTATGCCATTCATAGGCGTCCGGATTTCATGGCTCATATTTGCAAGAAATTGTTCCTGCAATCTTTTGGCATCTTCTGCTACTTTTTTTGCTTCTATTAATTCCTGGCGGTGTCTTACTCTTTCTGAAATATCAGTACCTATTCCACTGATGCCGTAAATTTCATTTTGTGCATTAATTAAAGGAAATTTTATGATCAAGAGCGTACACTTACCTTCCGGCCTGTCTACAATCTCTTCTATTTCCACAGCCTTCCCTGTTCTAATCACTTCGTCATCCACCTCCTTAAATCGTTTTGCCCGGTTACTATCGGTAAATTCAAAGGCCGTTTTTCCGATAACTTCACCTTCTTTTATGCCAAACACTTCATTAAATTGCTTGTTAGTTAGCAGGTATTTTCCTTCAAGGTCTTTTATATAAATCAAAGAGGTGGTATTGTCAAGAATAGATTGCAACCTTTCCTGGTTTTGAACTAATTCTATTTCATACTTTTTAAGCACATCTTCCATTTCCTTACTTTCGGAAATATCTTTAATAATGCACTGAAACCCGATCACCAGATTATTTTCGATTATTAAAACAGCAGTTTGCTCTACCCATTTTAAGTCTCCAAATTTTGTCCTGATGCCAAATTCCAGCCGAGTTTCTTCAATGTTATTTTTTACCTGGCTTATATATCTTTCCTTTATCACCTCTAGCCATTCTATATCTATTATATCTGAAAAATGCATACCGATCAATTCGTTCATGTCGTAACCAGTTAGCTGAAAAGCCTTGCTGCTGGCAAATGTAATTTTACCGCCTAGCGATGTTGTATACATAACAATTCCGGCATTTTCGATAAGGTTGCGGTATTTCAATTCATTCACTACAAGATCATTCTTTGCATTTTGCCTGAGTTTTTTGTCCGTATCTAATTTGTATAAAAGCACAACGATCATACTGAAGGCAAGCAGGACACACCCAACTGCAATGGCAGTATTATCGTTATTTGCCATTCTGTTCAGGCATATTAATATGATAAAAACCATTGACGCGAGGAAACTGAACGACAACACATAGCTGATTCTGTTCTGCAAATTTGATATTTTGCGCGTGATAAGGTTTTTCATAATAAATGGATAATAATACCGCTACCAGGCAAATAGTGATTTAGCCTCACTCTCTAACTCAAAAAGACTATACATTATTGTATCAAAGCTGCGTATTCATTTCTTCTGCCAGGTATGTATTTATTTTAATTCAATTTTAATGCAGTTAGAATTAAAAGAAGCGATAATAATTGTGTTACAAGTAGCTAATAAAATAGGTGCGTTCCAGATAATGTTTTGAAAAATGCCAACATAAAAAAGGCGCAACTTTCATTGCGCCTCATACTTTCATTGAAAAATTTTTACTGAGGTAACAGAACCTTATCAATTACGTAATATACTCCATTTACTGCGTGGTTATCAAGTGATATAGCATTAGCTGCCGGTCCGCTATAAGCTTGCCCTCCCGGCGGAAAAGTTCCCAACCCCGTAAATTTTAGAGAAGTAACAAATGGGCCGGTAAAAGTTGCTTGCGTCATAATTCCGGGATGAACTGCCACGACAGTGTTTACAAGTGTTTTGACAAATGCAGGAGTACTTGAAAAATTTACAGAAAACACCCGGATATTAGGTTCAATCCCGCCAGAAACCGGATTTGGACTTGCCAAAAAATGATACGCCATAATACCTTTCACGAGCGCTGTTGAAACGTTATTTGTCGCTAGGAAAATCGGGCCGGCAGCAACTGCTCCATTAGCGGTGGCCACCGCATTAGCAGTATCAGCGCCTGTATATGGCATTGGCCGTGAGGACAAATATTTTTGAAACACGAGGCCGAATATCAATGTTTGAAAAGCGGAGTCGCTTGGCGCAAGCACAGTCATGTTCGTAACCGGGTAATTTAAAAGAGAGTCCAATTTATTTAACCCTGTTTGGCCACTATCTGCACGAGCAATTGCTGCCCTAAAATAGTTTAGCTTTGGATCGCTGCCAATAGCACTTTTTAAAACCTGGCTCGGCGGTTTTACAATAGCCGCAACCAAATGAACAACGCCATTTTTGAATTTTAGATCCGGCATAAGAACGGGGATGTTATTATCCCAAAATCCATTTGCTCTTGTTGATGGAAACGTTGACATTTTTAATGGCAACGTTGTTCCCGGCAATGCGCCTATTGTAAGATAAGTCGGCAATTGAATATTTGGAAAAATAGATGGAATATCAGCCGACGTGTACTGCTGTCCCGGTATGATATGATACTGCACAATAGCTCCAACAGTTGATATGGGAAGGGCATTAATCACTGCGACAGAAGTAATCCCTGATACCCTGAATGCCGCATTATTTGGCAGAAATACTGTGAAGATCTTTGTTGAATCATTCAATATCGGGAGCACACCGACCCTCGTGGCAGCAGCCTTAAAAAAACTATAACTCGTGTCGGCATTAATTGCTGCAGCGATAGTTGTTGCACTATTATTAATATACGGATAAACTATTGGAATTGCTGTGGGAAGTTCTTTATTGCAGGATGCTATAATTGAAACAGAACATACAACCAATAAAAGTTTTATTACCCTGATATGCTGAAGAATATTTATTTTCATATTTTCTCTTTAGTAATGATAAAAATTTATTTGGTTAAAATATATTGTAACCAACACTAACGTAATAAATACCACCAATTGTGGAATTGCCAAATCCGTTGCGGTAATATTGATTTAATAAGTTTGTTGCACCCAATTTTAGCATAATTTTCTGGGGCGGAAATCTAAAACTTATCTGTCCATCAACTGTTTGATAAGCCGGAATTAAACCGTTTGCAAAATCTCCCTGGAAATTCACATCATCCTGCCAACGGTAGGTTACGCTAAAGCCATACCTGCGCTGGAACCCAAAACCCGTATTGCTGAAAGTAATGCCTGCCCTGTATTTTGGAGCATTAAAATCGGCCTGGAAATTTGCTGGAACTTTATCAAGGTTATCAGAACTCGCTGTTCCGGTTAAAGAAAAATTATGTCGCATCGCATACGTAAGACTAATTCCAAAACCATATGTATTTACATTATTCTGTACGTTTACGGGAATTGAATAAGTGGTTACTAAAGCGGCATTACTTAGGTTAGCTTTAATTTGATCAGGTGTACCTGTAAATACACTTTTATCGCCATTTACAGATTGAGCAACAATCGTGCGTGAGAGAAAATTCTGGTAGATACCATAATATCCATACATATCTATCAGTAATTTTTTCTTAGCCACTAAGCCTTTATACCCAACTTCGAAAGAATTTACACTTTCAGCTTTAAACTTAGTAACCGGATTTATTGTCGGATTTCCTGCAAATAAATTAGCATCAACGTTATAAACAGGATTTGTACGTAAATGATAAAAATCAATAAAACTTGGTACGCCACCTATTAATAAGGTATTAGCACCAATTCTTAAATTAATATACTGTTGCTGAGTGGACGCAAAACGGTAAGCCGATTGATAAGACAATCGTATATTATTATCTTCAGCTACTTTGATAACTAAAGAAAGACGAGGGGTAAACTTGCCCGCGAAATTATCGTTTTTATCATAGCGCGCTGAGGCAATAAATCTTAATTTATCATTCAGCAAATGTTTGGTAAGTTGGAGGTAAGCGCCGTATTCGTTAATTGGAATTTTGCCGGTTGAATCAGCAAATAAAGTACCCTCGGAATTCAATACATATCTTTTAATATTAGCGCCTAATATTATATCCGCAAATTTTTCGGTGTAGGGAGTCAGGTTATATTGGCCTTCTACATTATATAGATTTGTCTTGTCCACAAACAGGCCACCACCTTTTGAGATTGGGATGCTCCTCACTTTGTCGAATAATTGTTTAAATTCCGGAGAGCCGGCAGGAGGCCTTCCTATATCTGCTACTGCGCGTGCCGCGTTATGTGCCTGGATATCAGACAAGCCTGATAATTTTGCATTTAAAAAAGCAAACGAATATTGAGCATACCATCCGTTGCTACCGCCGCTGGGTTTCCACGCCTCGTTTACATATCGTGTAGTTACGGTTGCGTTATAAGAATTTCCTGCATTTTCCTGCGTTGTATAAGCTCTTAAAAACCAGTTGGTACTAACCAATTCAACTTTATATTGACCAATTTTTAGATTTTGTAATGAATAGCGGTCACTTCCCGTGTAAACAGTGTTTCCTGTTCCCCAATAACCTTCAGCATTAAGGGATAATTTTTGCGTAAGCTTATAACTTACTTCACCTGATAATTTAAAGTCTACCGTATTTGGATTGATAACGTCTTTTTCTTTGTAACCAGTGCGTGATACGGGAATAGAAGATGGTAATGCATTTACATAAGGTGCGTAAAATGGAGCCTGCCGTGCAAGAGGGACTAATACGTTCGACTTGATATCAATTGTTGTTTCATCTCCATAAACATTTACCCCATCATAATTTGGATCAGTTTCGCGTGTTCCGTTTTTCACACTACCAGTGGTTGACAGGCGATCATAATCACGATAGTCATTAGCTACCCAATCTTTCGCCTGAATTAATTCAGCCCCAACTTTGAATGCAAATTTTTCGCTCACTTTTTTCGCCCACCTTAATGACCAGTTGTAATAAGGCGATGCATCTCTTGAGCTGTTGCCAATATTCATTATTCCGGTCTTTACCTGGAAGGAAAGCCCCTGGTATTTAAATGGATCCTTGCTATTAATTATAATCGCGCCATTCATTCCACCGGGGCCATACAAAGCGCTGGATGCTCCCGCCAATAATTCAACGCTTTCCACATCAAGTTCAGTAAGGCCCACAACGCTGCCAACAGAAAAATTAAGTCCCGGTGCCTGGTTATCCATCCCATCTACAATTTGATTTACCCGTACGCTACCACTTCCATTAAAACCTCTTGTGCTGGGTGTAGCAAACGTGAGAGAAGAATTTACCACGTCAACACCTTTCAATTTTGAAATCATATCATAATAAGACACCGAAGCGGTGCTCCGAATGTTGGCAGAACTAATTCTTTCAATAGTAACCGGGGATTCCAGTATCCTTGAAGGCGTTCTTGTTGCAGCCACCACAACTTCCTGGCCCAATGTGCTTTCAGGTATAAAGCTCACACTCACCATTTTTGAAGCACTTGTTACTGATACATCCTGTAATTGGTAACCAATTGAAGAAACGGTGATCGTAAAAGGGAGGGGAATTTCAACAGACAATTTAAATTGTCCCTTATCATTGGTATATGTTCCAGTACCACTACCCTTCACCGTTATAGAAACTGCGGGTACGGGTTCACCGGTAGTTGCGTTTCGAACCTCACCGTTTATGGTTGTACTTTGAGCTAAGGCAGCGATTGATATGATATTCGCTGCTATCAAAAGAATGTAAAATCTTAGGGATGATATCATAGCGTTCGTTTAGGTTTTAAATTGGTAGCAAAGTAAGCAATATAAATATCTGAAAAAATATTCTTTTTTGAAAGTATTGTAACAGTGTTAGCAACTTTACTAATTAAAATTTGGAAGGACCGATTCTATATTCCTACTTTAGCACCATGCAAAGTTTTGTTTTTCCTAACCAGTCTTCATTTTACAAAGGAAAAGTAAGAGACGTTTATACTATTGATAACCGGCTACTCGTGATGGTAGCGTCTGATCGCATCTCTGCTTTTGATGTAATACTGCCCCGCGCCATTCCTTTTAAAGGACAGGTTTTAAATCAAATAGCATCATATATGCTAAAATGCACAAGTGATATTTGCCCCAATTGGCTGCTGGATGTTCCGGCGCCAAACGTGTCAGTCGGAATAAAATGCGAACCATTTAAAGTGGAGATGGTGGTACGTGGAAATCTCACAGGACATTCCTGGCGAACTTATTCATCAGGAAATAAAATGTTGTGCGGCGTAAGAATTGCAGACGGCCTTTCAGAGAATGATTTTTTTCCAACTCCCATAATTACCCCAAGTACGAAAGCTGCTGAGGGCCATGATGAAGACATAAGTAAGGAAGAAATTATTGAAAGAAAAATAGTTTCAAAGGAGGATTACGAAGTGCTGGAAAGTTATACGGTACAACTCTTCGCTAGAGGAAAGGAATTGGCATTAAAACAAAATTTAATATTAGCCGATACAAAATATGAATTTGGAAAATCAGGAGACAAGATTATATTGATAGATGAAATTCATACTCCGGATAGCTCCAGGTATTTTTATGCGGAGGGATTTGAGGAGAGGCAATCGCGTGGTGAAAAACAAAAACAACTCAGCAAGGAATTTGTAAGAGAATGGCTTATAGAAAATAATTTTATGGGCAAGGAAGGCCAAAGTGTACCCGAAATGAACGATGAGTGGATTGCGATTATCCGTGACCGTTATGTAGAGCTGTTTGAAAAATTAATAGGGGAAAAATTTACACCTGAAAAGTTAAGTGACACAGAAACTTTTAACCGGATTAATATCAGCCTCAAAAATTTAATCAACGCCTGACATAAAAATTATTCATCTATCTTTTCGGAATATAATCTCCCTGCTTTTTTAAGTGTATTCCTGATTTGTTTTCTTATAAACCAAAGCTGGCTAATAATAGCGCCGCAACTTATAGAAAGTACAAAAGCGCTTAATTGTTGTCCGCCTAGCCAATGCGAAAAAATCCATCGCCTTGTAAGTGCAAATAAAATATAAATAACAAGTATAATTATTCCTACCCGATCAATTTTCCCGACTACTTTATCTGCGGCTTCATCCCAAGTAATTTTATGCATTCTTTTTGCCACAATATATCCAATAACAAAGCCGATAAATCCGCAAATCGCTAAGTAACCCGCTAAATAATTTTTTGAAATTTCATAGATCAATATTGCAATCGCAATTACAAAAAAAATCGCCAGCCTTCTTAATCTGAATAATAATTTCTTCTGTACATATGCGGCAACTTCTTTACGGGAACTGGGAGGCATATTTTCATTCAATAAAAGCACCATAAAACAAAAACTATCACTAAAAAAGTGGCTTACATGTAATGGTATAATCAGGATGGCTGCTTCACGATTTGTATACTCATAATTAGCCTGACATCGTCGCTAACTACAATGCCGCCGGTCTCTGTTACTGCTGACCATTTTAATCCATAATCCTGCCGATCAACTTTACCGGTAATTTCAAAGCCTGCCTTTGTTTGGCCATAAGAATCGACCGTTGTTCCTCCGTAATCCACATCAAGGCTTATGGGTTTAGTAACATCCCGCATCGTAAGGTTTCCTTTAAGCATATATTCATCTTTTCCTTCTTTGTTTATCTCAGTGGAAACAAACGTAATTTTTGGATATTTTTCTGCATTAAAAAAATCATCCGATTTTAGGTGAGCATCTCTTTGTTCATTATTTGTAAATACACTTCCAGCATCTGCAGTAAATTGAATTTTCGCATCAGTAAAATCGTCCGTATCAGACTCTATAGTGCCTTCAAACTTTTTGAAAGATCCACTAACGGTCGAAATTACGAGATGCCTTATCTTAAACTGCACCTCAGAGTGCGCCAGGTCTATTGTCCATGTTGCCATAGTATTTTTTTTAGGTTATTAATATTGTAAAGATAAAAAAGTACCTATACCCTTTTCCTTTAATTAAAACTTTTTGCCATCAAATTTGTAAAAGGAAGAACATTATAATTTGTCAGGGAATTTATTAATAAAATTCAAACACTCGTAGCTTTAATTGCCCTCTAAAATAGAATACGCATGCCGCCCTTAAAAATATATATTGGCTGTTCCGGCTTTCATTATAAAGAATGGAAAAACGTTTTTTATCCGGATGGATTGCCGCAAACTAAGTGGTTTCAATATTATTGCGAACACTTTAATACGCTTGAATTAAATGTAACGTTCTATAAATTTCCCACTGAAAAAAGTTTGGAAAAATGGTATGTCGCGAGCCCGGAAGATTTTAAGTTCTCTGTAAAGGCCCCGCGCGCTGTAACTCATTTTAAAAAGTTTTGCGAATGCGAAAAATTGCTTGAAGATTTCTATGGCAGCATTAAAAATGGGCTGAAGGAAAAGTTAGGTTGTGTATTATTTCAAATGCCGCCACAATTTATTTACTCTGAAGAAAATTTACAAAAGATAATCTCAAACATAAATAGGTCTTTTAAAAATGTAATTGAGTTTCGGCATGCGAGTTGGTGGAATAAAACGGTTTTTAAATTACTAAAGAGTCAAGATATTATTTTCTCTGGTATCAGTTATCCGAAGTTGCCGGATGAAGTTATTAAAACTACCAGGGATTTATATTATCGACTGCATGGTGTTCCTGTTTTATATAAATCATCTTACAAGGAATTTTTTTTGCAGAATTTATTCAAAGAAATAACAACAGGAAAAACCAACGAAGCGTGGATTTATCTTAATAATACCTGGGGAACTGCTGCAATTGAAAACGGAAAATATTTACAGGATTATATTATGGAACATTCAAAGAAAAAAAAATCCGTTGTTTGAGAATTCTAAAAACAACAATTTTAAGAATGTAAATTATCCATTCGCTGCCGCGATTTATTAAAAACCATAATACCATTTTTAGCACCTTTACGCAAAGTCTTCTTTTCCTCTTCTGGTAAATTATGTACACGTTGGCATTCAGCAGAGCAACAGCTATCAAATTTTTCTGCACAGGCACTACATTGTATAAAAAGCAAGTGGCAGCCTTCGTTAGCGCAATTAATATGTTTATCACAAACACTCCCGCATTGATGGCAACGGCTTATAACCTCATCTCCAATCATCTCCCCCAGCCTTCCGTCAAATACAAAATTTTTGCCTTTAAATTTATTGGAAAGTTGTTCTTCCTTTACTTTATTAGCATATTGAATAATTCCCCCTTCCAGGTGAAAAACATTTTTGAATCCGTTATGAAGCATCCAGGCACTCGCTTTTTCACAGCGAATACCGCCGGTGCAATACATAATAATATTTTTATCTTTCTTTTCAGCCAGCATACTAACGGCCATGGGTAATTGATCTCTAAATGTATCTGAAGGAATTTCTATAGCATTTTCAAAATGTCCTACCTCATATTCATAATGATTTCTCATGTCTACTACAATCGTTTCCGGGTCTGCAGTAAGCTCGTTAAACGATGCAGCATCTACATATTTTCCTTTTTTACTCATATCAAAAAGAGCATCCCGAATCCCATCCGCAACAATCTTTTTTCTTACTTTAATCTTCAAAACCCAAAAACTTTTTCCATCATCATCTACGGCTATATTCAATCGCACGCCATCTAAAAAAGAAATGGAGTATAAATATTCTTTGAAGGCTTCAAAATTATTAACAGACACGCTCATTTGAGCATTAATGCCTTCTGTTGCCACGTAAATACGTCCATATACTTTTAACGCCTCAAGATGTTTATATAATTCATCCCTGAAAGACTGCGGCTCTTCTATGAATGCATACTTGTAAAATGAAATTGTAGTCCTTGGCTCATCATCAAGGAATAAACGCTGTTTTAATTCTTTCTGCGAAACCCGGTTGTGCAATAAAGCCATTATACTTTTAAAATTTTGATTCAGTCCCATAATGGGAACGTGCGCAAATGCATGACATAAATTGTAATGTCCTGCACTTTTTTAACTCAAAGGTAAGCATTTGGCATATTTCCATTTCAGGTATGAATTTTGTTAATGGTGTTTTAAATAACAAATCATTCACCTTATAAAAACGAAATTTAAAAGATTAAAAAAACTATTATGAAAAAAACAGCAATTTTTATCGCGTCATTATTTCTATTGTTCAGTGCTACAGCTCAAGATGTGCATTTAGGCGTAAAGGGCGGATTAAATGTGTCGCAACTTCACTTTGGGGATTATTCTACTTCTGATAGTAAGGTCGGCGTACACCTCGGACTTCTCGCGCACATTCACACATCTTCAAGGCAGTGGGCAATACAACCGGAGCTTTTATACTCATTAGAAGGAGCAAAAAATGTAGGAACTGCGGGTGACACCTATAATTTAAATTATTTGAACGTGCCGATCTTAATTCAATATTTATTTGATAACGGCTTCAGGATTGAAGGCGGTCCCCAGATTGGTTTTTTATTGGGCGCAAATATTAAGGGCAACGGAGTAACAGTGCAAGACAAGGGCTATAAGTCAACGGCATTTTCTATTCCCTTAGGCATTGGATATCTAACTTCATCAGGTTGGGGTTTAGATGCGCGTTACGTATTTGGCGTAAGCAATATAAATGATATACCAAGGGGAGGAACTATTCAAAGTAACGTGTTTCAACTAGGATTGTTCTATCAATTGAGCGATGCAAAAATGCGTAGCTACCGCAGGTAACAGCTAATTTCTTATTAGAAAAATATTGTAAACCTTCAGCGATAATCCAGATCGCTGGAGGTTTTTTTGTTTTCTTTTCAACATTAATATTCTCTACATTACAGAAAATTTTATTGATTATATGGCAGCTACAAAAAACAAAACTTCTTCAGGTTCCTGGTTTGAAAAGTTACATTCGATAGCTAAACTTTTTATATGTCTTGGCATTGCTATCATTACTTACTTTATTATACAAATTGAACACCTGGACCTGCTCACGCACTTTATGATAGGCTGGGATACTTTTAGCCTTTGCATGATTATAATGAGCTGGATTACTTTCAGAATCACCACTTCGCAACAGATAAGGCAACAATCAAGTGTGCAGGATTCCAGCAGAACGCTCATTTTCATAATAATAATTATCTCCACCTCTGCCAGTTTTCTTGCCGTTTTACTTTTGATGGTTGCCAAGCAAGAGTCAAAAAGTTTGGAAACACTTCGCCTTATTATTGCAATTTCAGGAATGATTTTTTCATGGTTTTTAATTCATACAATTTTTACTTTGCGGTACGCACATATTTTTTATGGAGATGATTTGAAAAACCCTAAAGTGCATGCCGCGGGCCTGGAATTTCCTGATGATAAAAAGCCTGATTACTTTGACTTTGCTTATTTCGCCTTTGTTTTAGGCATGACCTTCCAGGTTTCTGACGTTCAAATAACTTCTAAACGATTGCGGCGACTGGCCATGTGGCATGGCCTTCTATCGTTCGGCTTCAATACAATTATGATTGCACTCACGATAAATTTAATTGCGGGTTTTGGACAAAAGTGATTCTCAAAATTGGCTGCAGACACTTATTTAAAATATCGCTCTCACGGATGCGCGGCCTGTATTGATCGTTTGGCTGCTACCGGGTTTACGCCCTTCATATTGCAGGTTAAGCTCTATATTTCCAGGGAGCCTTTTTGTAAGTTCAATATTCCACAAATAATTTTTCCCTGGTAATAAACCATTCAATAAAATATAACCGGTTGTGCTGCCGGCGCTGCCTCCGGAACCTCCGTTAAAGCTTATATTATTATAAGAAAATCTTCCATTCAACGTGCCGTTGGAAAGTACGTTATACCTCACTTCTGCGGCAATCTCATTATTGATTGCCTTCTCCATAAAATCAATTTTATTTTGCCTTACATCATAAGTATAAATAAGGCTTACCCGCAAATTACTTTTATAAATATAGCTAACAGAAGGCTCTGAAGAAACTTCGTTTATGCTATAATTCCTGTTAGCAAAAGATGGCGTAGTTAATTGATTCAACGCAAACTTATTCGTAAAGGATGTAGCAATTGATCGGTTTAAATTCCACCTTCCTTTTACACTAAGATCCCTTAATTTGTTGCTTTCAAAGCCATAGTTTAATAGTGCCTTACTCGTGTTAAGTCGATGGTTTATATCAACGCCCCATTTAACGCTTTTGCGATTAAAATAAAGCGTGTTAGAAAGAAATGAAGTGAGTGTTATCAGCGTTGTGTCAACAAGCTTTTTACTAAATGGATTGAATTCGAATGAGCCATTGCCTGCAATATCTTTTTTATTTATTTGCCAGGTAGAATTGGTACTAAATCTGCCAAAAAATTTTGCCAGCCTGTTAGCAGAATTATTATTGATGATGGCTGATGGATTAATTCCAACACTGTAATTAAATTGCAGGTAATTTGCTTTTACGTATTCATTCGTTGGAGTAAAAACCCTGATCCATGTTTTTTGATCCTGGTAAATAGCTACCTCAAATTCATTTAGCTGCGGCACACCGTCGCCATTATAATCTACCCATGTATAATATCCCTGACCGGCCGGCACCTGGATGTAAGTATATTGTCTTTTTTGTTCTTGCCCTGAACCAATCTCATATAAAAAATTTCCATTCACTAAACCTTTCCATTCGCGCACCGCATATTCGGCCCTACCTAACAAACTCTCATCACTTTTTTGGTTTGTTATTCCTACATTAATAACATTCAATTTACGGTAGGTAACATTCAATTTAAAGCGGTGATTTTCATTCTTTAAAAATTCGGTGATCAGGCTTATATTTTGACTTTTATCTCCAGTGATCAAATTCTTTTGATAAGGAATTTTATCAGTTCTGGTAAAATAAGTAATACCCCACCTGTTCAACTTTTTCTCAGATGATTTTAAATATGCCTGCCAGAGATTAAATGCAAAACTCAGCGGCGATAAAGTATCATATTGTTTAAGCAGTTGCTGGTTATTTTCTGCAGAAAACCCACCACCAATGGTAAGATTTTTAAGGCCGGGAAATAACCTTGAAACATCAATCGATGGCCGTACGTATGATCCTTTTTGCAAACTGCTATTAATGTTAGTGATGAAAAATTTATCAGCAATTTTCCACCCTTTTATCTCCATACTATTTTCAATGGAGTTGCGTATGCCGTTGTAATTATCGCTTCGGTTATAGTTGGTTAATTGATAATTGAAAAAATTATTTTTCGAATCACGCAGTTGCAACGATCCTGTAACTAAATTCTCTGTTGCAGAAGGTGCATCAAAAGGCAAGCTCCAATCCCGGTTAAATTCAACGTTTCGTAATCTTTCGATAGGCTTAAACCAATCCTGTACGTATTCATAGTTTAGGGTGGATTGCAACACAAGGCCATCTTTAAGGCCACGTAAAACTTTATTGGATGTAGTATATTCAACTTTTGCCGCCGCGCCGTTATTCTCTCCTTTATCTTTTGATGAGAAAGTATTTGCGTCATAATTGCTAAGCGCAAGTTCTGTTTTCACATAAGACTTTTCGTTTATAAAATATTGCGCACCGGCAGTTATCAATTGCTGCTTTTTGGGAGTTATCAGTAGGATCACCGGTTCCCAATCGCCCTGTGGAATACCATTTACCGGCTGAACCCACGTAAATACCCTGCCGTTGGTATTTCCAGTCGCTAAAACATAATTCCCTTTTCCCAGCCCAACCTGGGTAAACGAAAGGTTGTATAAAATGTCATTCTTATTTACTGAATAAACATAAATAGAATCATAGATTCCATTCACCAACGTATCTAGTTTTTTGTACAAAATTTTATCTAAAGAAAAGGTATCAAGCACTGCATCAGGATACCGTGCGCTGTCTAAATTATTTCCTATTTGAGAAAGAAATTGCTTTTGATTGGCATCGAGTGTTTGATTGATGGAAGAGTTTTTAGCATCAACATTCGAGTAAGCGCCTACACTTACTTTCAGTTTTTTGCTAACGGACAATTCATCGGTTGCATATATAAGTGAATTGAGGTAATTCCTGTCTGAATATTCAAACTCAACCTGTATCCTGCTATCTTTTGTAATAAGGCGTTTAGCCGTAAACGTTATCTCTGCGGTATTATAGTCAATTATATAATCCTGGTCTTCGCCTCTCGTAAGCAATTGGCCATCTATAAATACTTTTTCTGTTGCGGCCAACACAGTAAAAAATAGTTCGCCATTAGTACCCGATAAGCGGTATGGGCCCTGGTTTCCTTCCAGTGGTGTAATTACATTGCGTGTAAATTTTCCTTTAGCAATAGCGCCGCTAAACAAAAGAGAATTGGTAACGTTTTTACCGAGGTGATTGTCGGTAATAAAAGAAGCGCCTTGTAATCTTGTATAAAATTTAAGGAAATAATTCTGGCTTTGCCTGATGTCGATATCACCAAAATTAGCCTGCCATCCTTTCTTTTTTATCTGTAATAATATTTTATCAAAATCGTGTATATCCTGCGTATTTCCTTCCGGCTGAATTGGAATATTATTATCGCTTATTGCGGCAGTCAGCTCCATACTATCTGCTATATAACCGCTAAGCTGCAAGTTTAAAGAGGAGTTAATCACAGCATCCTGGCTATTTCCAAAAGAGATTCCGCGTCCAAGGCTTCCGTTATAATTAATTTTCTCAAAATCTATGATCTTATTATTTTGCTCCTGGGCACTTTTATATACAAAGGGTTTTTCAGCCGCAAAATTGAACCGGACACTGTCGTAATTAAAATGCCTTTGTACTGAATTTAATTTAAAAGGAAAAATCCTGTAGGTGATCAATATACTATCCGGCAACCCCGCAGATTTCCAGGTTAAAATTGCGTTTACGTAATCCACGTGAAATGAATTTACCGGAATGCCCTCAATATTTAATGTGTTGGGAATGATACTACTGCTGTCAAAATGAACCGGGTTTGTAAGGGTAGAAATAAATTTTCTCCGAAGGTTTGATGAGGGTTGTTTTATTTGGCCAAAGCCTTCGCCGCAAAGCAATAAGAAAATAACGAGAAAATATATTCTTGCGGAATTCAATTAGTTTGGACTTTTTGTAAGCATTAAAATTAGGATTTATGATTGGAAGTTGATTCAATTAGAACGATGCCGCGCCAATTGAAATACTGCAATTAAGAATGTCTAAACCGTTGAATTCATAAGTTTGTTTATACGCCAATATCATTTTATATTTTGTACTTGTAATTAAAACAATAGAAACGCTGTGCAGGAAATAGTATTGTGAATTGAGGAGCATCGCAACTTCAGAAGAAAAGAGGAGCAAATTATTTTATTTGAATTACCGCAAACTGGGTTCTGACCAAAAGATTCGTGTGAAGAATAAGGTAATTAAAAAATTTGTTCATCGAATGGTAAGGAAGGATTTGAAATAATCTTCTTGTTTAAAATAAAAGGATTGCGCCAGGCGGTATACGCGGAAAGTAAACCCATAATTATTAATAAAGAAAGGGCTTTAGACAAATTGCTTTTTTCTGAAATAAATCCTATAACTGATGGGCCAGCAAGGAATCCAATCAATCCGCCAGTGGTTACCATTGCGTAACCTTCAACAGTACTTATGCCAGGAATGTTTGCAGAAGCCCTGAATAAAATTGGCACGATGCCGCTGCAACCTAATCCTACCATAATATAACCCATTATTGCAATTAAAACTCCAGGAGCAGTCACTACAACAAGAAACCCCAAAGCGGCAAGCAACGCTCCCGAGACTACGATGTTTTTACTCCCTAATCTTGTGATCAGTTCATCTCCATTCAGCCTTCCCAAAGTCATTGCAATAGAAAAACCTGCATACCCAAGGCTTATTAATGTTTTGGGAGCCAACAATATTTCTTTAAAATAAATTGCACTCCAGTCAGCCACGCATCCTTCTGCCATAAAGCTCACCATGCATATAAAAGAAATTCCTAAAATTGTTATTGAAGGCAATCTAAATTTTGAGCGGGAGTGAATAATTTCTTTGTTGGCCAACAAATATTTCTTATTAGAAAGAAGTACCAGCATAACGGCAAAAGCTACCAAAACAATTTGCCATTTTGTTACAATGTGTACCGCAAATAACAACGCAGCGATGCCTGCGCTAAAAGCACCGCCCATACTGTACATGGCGTGACAGGTACTCATCAATAACCTGTTATATTTTTTTTCCATCAGGTTAACTGTAGCGTTCGCAGCTACGCCATTTAAAAATCCAACAATGCCGAAGCAGAATAAACAAGCCCAGAACATTGGGCGGTTTAAAGAATTTACCTGCAAAATCATGATGAAACAAAGGAGCATGTATCCTGTAAACATCCATTTACCTACTTGTATTTTGCTAAAAACTCTTGACGATAAAATCATGCCGGTAATAGCCCCTAACGGTGAAAGAAGCAACGACAGCCCGAGTGAACCATCCGTAAATCCAAGCCGGGTTTTTAAAGCCGGTATAGACGTGACCCAAATTCCAAATAAAAGACTGGAGGTCGCGAATAAAAAACCCACTGAAAAAATTGCCCTGTTTTTTATAAAAGAAGAGAAATTTTTAATCATGGTTACGGCAACTATGTATTATTGAATTAAAGATTAAACGGCCCGGTATAAATTTTTAAAAAAAATTCGGTTTGACCTCGGAAACTATTTATTGTTTCTGCGAAGCGCTTCTTTACCCATTTTAATAAATTCACCCGCTTCTACATAACCGGCGGAATACAAAATTGGATTTCCGTTTTTATCAAAATATAAAAGCGATGGGTAGCCTATAATTTTGAGCTGGTTGGCAAGAACGGAACCATCACCCTGTTCGCCATCCAATGAAACATTTATAAAGGAATTATTATAAAATTCCGCAACTTTTGCGTTGGAGAAAGTATTTCGTTTCAACATTTTGCAAGGGCCACACCACGTTGCATATATATCAAGAAAGATTGGCTTGTTTTCATCCCTGGCCTTTTGAACAGCCTCTTTCCAGGTACCTTCAAAAAAATTAAGTCCTTCTTTTGGTTCAGGGTCTTTGGCCGCCATTAAAAATATTACTGTGGTTATCGCAATTAATAATAAAATCTTTTTCATATCAAATAGTTTCGAAAGCAAGCTGTTTGTTTATTTATAAAACTACACATTCTTTGATGAGAAAATAAGGCAATTGCATGAAAGGCAAATTATTTGAATTTTATTTAAGAAGGTTATCCTAAAATGAAACCAAAATTATTTACGGTTTCTTTTCCAATTGATACGCCTTCCCGCAATAATTTTAAAGATAAAACCGTCTGAAGCCTTTGTCAAACCCCAACCGGGGCCAAAATTTAGTTCCCACCGGGGATCAATGTCAATATCTGCTGCAAGGAACAAAGCATGGTTCTCCTCGCTGATTTTTGGAATGTGATTTAGTTGTCCGAGGTCTCCATAATATTCAAAGCCAAGAGCGATCTTTTTAAATGTATACGATGTTTTCAAATTAGGTTCAATAGAAGGTGAATGATTTTTATTTCCGCCAAGCCCAATCCCCAACGTTGGATTGAAAGAAACGTACAGTTTATTAAATTGTTTATCAAGAATGGGCCTGATTTCCAGGCTCCAGGTATCGCCCGAATAATAATGGCTTTGAAATCCAAATTCGGTTGAAAGGCTTGCGCCAAATGGCCAGTGCCATTTTTCGGGTACATGTATCCGTGGCCTTATGTGAGAGCCGACATATTTGTACCCGTATGCATCGGTGTAATTTGTAAAAATATAAAAACCTATTTCAAAGTTCTCCGTTATGCCTTGCGTTATTTCTAAGGTTTCATGTAATGAATGATTGTCTGGCCGTACGCCATCAATAATATTTTTTTGCCCGTTGAAAGTGTAATTGCTGTGCAGCTCAAACATGGTACTGCCCTTAGTTTGCGTGGGCGAGCTATACACCTGGATCTCATAATTATCCTGCGCCTGTAAAAAATTGATATTACAAATGAAAAAAATAAATAGAAGCGATTTATTCATCTTTTTAAATTGACTGATCAAGTTTGATTTTATCAGCTACCACCGACGCAACTGCCAAAAGTGCCATAATGAATTATTTTAAGTGTTAAAAAGACAAAGCATTTTTCTACTCTCACAATATAAAATATAATACATGAAAAAAGGATATGAATCTACTAAGCATAACAATTTAAACCAACAGCCACTTCCCTTTACTTTTTAAACTACAATTTTAAATAAACCCGGAAGCCCTATACCCTTGAAAAGAAGAATTTATTTCAGTCATTTACGAAAGAAACATGCTAGCATGTCAGTATAACTATTTGGGAAGCATTTTTGCACGGAGTTTAGCAGACAAATAAGTTATGAAAAAACATTTAAGTAAGATACCGGTAAGCGTTCTTGACCTGGCAACAATCATCCAGGGCGATAAACCAGCAGATTCTTTTAAGAAAAGCCTTGCAGTCGCCAAAAGTGCAGAGCGGTTAGGTTATAAAAGATATTGGTTCGCGGAGCATCACAATATGGAAAACATTGCGAGTTCTGCCACATCATTGCTGGTTGGTTATATCGCCGGAAATACTTCATCCATAAGGGTTGGCTCCGGTGGTGTGATGCTTCCAAACCATGCACCATTAATTATTGCCGAACAATTTGGAACTTTAGAATCTTTATACCCGGGAAGAATTGATTTAGGATTGGGACGCGCTCCCGGAACTGACCAAATGACTTCCTTTGCATTACGCAGAAATTTAACTGGATCTGTTGATGATTTTCCGCAGGATGTTATAGAGCTGAGAAATTATTTGGCACCTCATAGTGCAAGTGCCCGCGTGCGTGCCATACCGGGTGAAGGAACCCAGGTTCCAATTTGGCTTTTAGGCTCCAGCACTTACAGCGCACTGTTGGCGGCAGCCCTTGGGTTACCCTTTGCGTTCGCCAGCCATTTTGCACCTGCACAATTGCAGGAGGCATTGCGCTTATACAGAGAAAGATTCACACCATCAGATCAATTGCAACAACCATATTCAATGGCATGCATAAACGTAATTGCTGCTGATACAGATGAAGAAGCAGATTATTTAGCAAGTTCATTTTACAAATTGGCTTCAGGCATTGTTACCAACCTGAGAAAACCCTTACAACCACCTTCAAAAAATTTTCTGAAAGAATGGGATGAATATGAAAAGGCAGCGGTTTTACAAATGATGAAATACACATTCATCGGAAGCCGGGAAACAGTGAGGAAGGGCTTACAATCTTTTTTAGATGATACCCAAGTTGATGAAATAATGGTAGCATCTTATATTTATGATAACGAAGCTAAAATTCATTCTTATGAATTGGTTGGGGAGTTATTCAAAAAGGAAAATAAAGAAGAAAAAATTACTGCTTTGCAAATCGGGTAACAAATAATTATTATTTTACCGTCAGGTTATCAACACCCAAATAAAGACGAAGTAACGATCAATACAGGCTACCAATTAGTCTTCTTCACTTTTTCTGCTATATTATAAAGCAAACTGCTCAGGCAGGGTTGTTACTTAACCATCAATACTGGTAACTACTCATTTTAGCTTGTCTAAAAATATTTTACACTTTAGTTTTAAAAGGGCTTGTAATATGCATGGGTTTATATAACTTATAAGCTGATTCATAAGATCAGGCATTTTAGAAGAAGTTGATAGGAATGTTTTGAAATTGATTAAAATAATCAAACCAGAAGATGCGGACCAAATGCAAGCTGCTATAATATAAACTGTATGAAAAAATATATCTTAATAGGAATATTTCTGCTTGCAGCTAAGTCTGATGGATTATCACAAAAAGATAAACGGCTGAAAATAGACAGTCTCAAAAAAATATTGCCTTCATTAAAGGACACGGCAAGAATTGATTGCCTCAATGCTTTGAGCCAGGGATATATAGGAGTAAAAACAGATAGCGCAAAGCTGTACGGTTTACAAGCCCTGAAGGAAGCAAACAACATTAATTATACATATGGTCAGGGAAAGGCTTATTTCCGCATAGCACTATCCTTATGGGTATCCGGTATGGAATTCCCCGCAATGGAAAGGTATAGCAACATGGCCATCATACATTTCAAAAAATATCCGAACGATCAACAACTTGGAGTAGCCTATAGAGATTTAGGATATTCAAAATGGGCCCAAAGCAGTTTTCCGGAAGCAATAGACGCAATGCAAACTTGTTTGCAACTTTATATAAAAGCAGGCGATACTGCCGATATAGGGTCTATTTACAATATACTAGGTGCTATTGAAGCAGAAAGAGGATATTATGGAAATGCGCTGCAATACCTTTTGAAGGGCATTGGATTTAATCAGGAATCAAACTATGGGGACTTGGGCCTACTCTACATGCTCGTGGGTGACTTTGACACCGCTTTAGAATATTTAAGGAAAAGCCTTGTAACATCTAAATATGCAAATCTCTCAATTGGAGAAGTCTTTTTTAATGAAAAGAAATATGATTCGGCTCTGCATTATTATAGGCAGTTTCAGCAATACGCAACAACCAGCGGCTACAATGATATCTGCAAGGGATATGCACGCAGGGGTGAGCTATACCTTGTATTACATCAGTATGATTCTGCCTTGATTTATTTACAAAATGCGTTGTATCCATTTAAGAAAGCCAATGATAGAAACCAGGTCATGTGGGTTTTATTGAGACTGGGAAGAGCGTATAAAGAAATGGGGCATTTTATGACGGCTTTGCACGTTGCGAACCGACTCTTACAAACAGCACAGGAAACGGGAGCGAGGCAAAGTATTCGGGACGCACATTTTTTACTGTATGAATTATTTGAAGCTCTGGGACAATATTCCAAAGCATTGATACATCTGCACAGTTACATGGTAGTAAAAGATTCCATTGATAAGGATTTGTCTGTCCAAAAACTATCTTTTTACAAAACACAAACGGAAAGAGCAAAAGCACAATCCAGCATCGCGATGCTGAATAAAGAAAGAAAGTTGCAGCAACAGGAGTTAAAACAAACGGCTATACAAAAAAATGTCCTATTGGGAGGTGTTATTTCTTTACTAGTGTTTGGCGCCGTGCTTTTTGGAAATATAGTCTTAAAGCGCAGGAATGAAAAACATCTTCGTGAGCTTGCAGAAAACGAACTGCAAATACAAAAGCTGGAAAGTGAAAAAACAAAAATTGAATTTCAACACCGGTCTGCCGAACTGGAGATGCAGGCGCTTCGGGCACAAATGAATCCGCATTTTATTTTCAATTGCCTCAGCTCAATTAATCGTTTCATTTTAAAAAATGAAAGCGAAGCAGCCTCTGATTATCTCACTAAATTTTCGCGGCTTATCCGCATGGTGCTTACCCATTCAAAACAATCACTCATCTCTCTTGATGATGAGTTGGAAATGTTACGGCTTTATCTTGAGATGGAAAGATTACGCTTTAAATATTCATTTGATTACAACATTAATTTTAAAAATGCAGTTAACCCGGAAAATATTTTTATTCCCCCGCTGCTGCTACAGCCCTTTGCAGAAAATGCTATATGGCATGGGATGATGAACAAGGAAGGCCAGGGGCACCTAACCATTTCGCTTAGTCAGGAGAACAACGAGCTAAGTTGTATAATTGAAGATAATGGAGTGGGTCGTGCAAAAGCTGCTGAGCTAAAAAGTAAAAGTGCTGAAAAGAAAAAATCCCTGGGCTTGCAGATTACTAAAGAGAGACTTGCTTTGCTGAACAAGGATTCAAATGAAACTACTTTTTTCGAAGTTAAAGATATGTATGATACTGAAGGAAATGCTAACGGCACAATGGTCATTTTAAAAATAAAACTTCATGACAGGTTTGAAGAACATTCTGTAATTTCTTAAATCCTGAATATAATGATCAAAACAATTATTATAGACGATGAGCCTTATTGCTGCGAAGCGCTTGATGCTTTATTAAACCGCTATTGCCCGCAGGTAAAAGTGGTTGGTATTTGCTATTCGGGTAAGGAGGCTTTGCAGGAAATAAAAGAACAAAAGCCGCAGTTGCTTTTTTTAGATATAGAAATGCCCCAGATGAATGGTTTTGAATTGCTGCAAAAAATACCTGATCCTGATTTTGATTTGATCTTTACTACCAGCTATGATCAATATGCGATAAAAGCCATACGCTTCAGCGCCCTCGACTATTTATTAAAACCCATTGACCGCGATGAATTGCAGGCAGCAATACACAAAGTAACCAGTCGTAATCATGCACCTTTGGCGCAGCAACTTGAACTTTTGATAAAGAAAATAAATCTTCCTGTTGCACAGATCAATAAAATTGCCTTACCTACTATGGAAGGATTGCAGATGGTGACAGTAGATACAATTATCAGTTGCGAATCAGACAGTAATTACACCATTGTATTTCTCAAAAACAAACAAAAAATAGTTGTATCACGCACACTAAAGGATATAGAAGAAATTCTGGAAGATTATCCATTTTTTCGCATTCATCACTCCTATCTCGTAAACATTAATGAAATAAACAAATACGTAAAAGGCGAAGGCGGTTATGTTGTAATGAGCGATGGTTCTGTGGTTGATGTTTCCCGCAGCAAAAAGGAATTTCTTTTAAAAAGACTCTCACGTTCTAAAGAATAATATTTCCCAATTGATCAATTATTTATTCCAATTGCTAATGCTACAGGCAAACGGCTCAATATAGCTGGTAAACTCTTTAACAGCACTATAGATTTGTTTTTGCCAGCTTGATAAAAAACCTGTGACCTATCAGATAGGCAGATGAAAACTTTTGAATCTTCAATTTTTATTAAAATATATATTATGAAACAAACATTAACAACTATTCACTCCCTTGTTCGGAGTTTTTCTTCAATCAGTCCACGAAGGCTGTTCTCTAAGTACCGCCTGGTTCTTATGCTTGCAGTAATTGCAATGCTCGTTAACAGTTGCAAAAAAGAAGATCACCATTGTAAAAAAACAGTTCCTTTCGAAGCTGTATTCCAGGTAAAATCAGTAATCACTCAGCAGGGCCCTCCCCTACTTGTTGAGGCAACCGGAACCGGTGATGGAACACCTATTGGAAATTCTTCCTTTGTTGGTCACGCACAAGTTGATGCCAGCAATAATTTTACAGACAATGGAATTATTACAACTTCAAACGGAGATCAAATATTTGAGACAGCTAACGGGCCCGGTCCTGTTGTTGATCCTGCTACTGGCAATCTTTTAATAATTTCTCAAAACATAATTACGGGAGGTACTGGTAAATATGAGGGTGCAACCGGCAGCTATACCACCATCGCTCATGCAAGCGTTTTAACTCCTGCAGGGGTTGATTCATTAAAAGGTACCATCACCTTAAATGGATGTCATGTAAATAAATAGGGGCATTAAAAAATTATAAACGAATTCATAGCCGGCTGGAACCTTGTACTCCGCGAAAAAATTATATAAACTTCTATTTCTTTTCAACTTTCGTCCCTACAAAGCTCACTCAAAAAGCGTATTGTATTTGCTTGCATATCGGGTCAAATTTACAGCATGAATTATTTTATTGTAAACAATTTAAAACATACAAATTATGAAACAAATATCAACCACTAACTATTCCCCTGTTACTGGCGGCGGCCAGAATTCAATTTGCCGCAGCGTTGCTCTTTTGTTTGGCGTACTGGTGTTGATGGCAAGTTGCCAAAAGTCGCATGTTAAAAAAACAGTCCCTTTGCACGCCGAGTTCCAGACGACAGCAGTAATTTTTCAGGAAGGCCCTCCTGAACTGGATTCAATTTATGGATGGGGGCATGGGACCCCAATTGGTAAGTCTTCTTTTATTGCTCTCCCACAATTTGATGCTGACGGTAATCTTACGGGCACCATCACAACGATAGCACAAAATGGAGATAAGCTTTTTTCCACTATCGCAGGACATTCACCTGATGTTGACAAAGAAGGCAATATTACTTTGCATTTTCAAAGCGTCATCGTAGGCGGTACTGGTGTATTTTCCGGCGCTACCGGCAGCTTTTCCGGCCTTGCTCTTGGAAATATTTATACACCTGCGGGAACCTCTACATGGGATGGAACTATTACATTCAAATGAACAACCGAAACGGACGATTTAGGGATGGCTAATCTTAAATTATTTCATAAAATTTAAAGATCGCAGGGAGACGTTGCTACAGATAAGCGCTGGCAATTTGGTACACATCGGGTACCAAATTGATTTTTATCAAAAAAATGGATGTTCGCATTATTTCGGAGATCTACATCAATAATTTACAATTATTTTTTGTTAGTTGATATAGAAAATGGAAAATCCTTTCCTTCCGTACCTCTCTGTTTATTAGGTATGGTTGACATTTCCCGCGACGGCCCTTGCTAAAGAAAATTCTAAAATAAATCTGGATTTTATAAACAAATCTTAAAAATTAAATTAAAAAAAATGACAACAAAAATTAAAATACCAATCGGTATATTTTTATCAGGTATGCTGTTTTTCAATTCATGTAAGAAAAATGAATTTCACTTTTGCGATGGTGATAACATAGTAGTGACTACCACAAAAGTGTTTGCTACAGGCCTTACCAATCCACGGGGCCTGAGGTTTGGGCCTGATGGATATTTGTATGTAGCTGAAGGTGGGATTGGTGGAACTAATCTTTCTACCGGATGCACCCAGGTAATGGATCCGGTTGGCCCCTATACCGGAAGTGCAAACGGCAGCCGCATTTCGAGGATTGACAATGCCGGTGTTAGGACAACCTGGGTTGAGAATCTTCCATCAACGCAAAATTCACCTTCTTCTGATGGCCTTGTATCAGGTGTTTCAGATGTTGCCTTTGTGGGTAATACCCTTTATGGATTATTGTCTGGTGCAGGCTGCTCACATGGAGTTCCTTCCGTTCCAAATGGCGTTTTCCGGGTTAATTCCAATCGAAGCTGGACAATGATTGCTGACCTTAGTTCATGGCTGATGAGCCATCCGGCAAAAAATCCCGCCGGCGATAATTTTGAACCAGATGGGCTACCCTATAGCATGCTCACTGTTGAGGGTAGTTTATACGTACTTGAATCTAACGGTGGTAGGCTAATCAAAGTAACCGCGCCTAGCTTCAGCGAGATTGTTGATATATCGGCCACGCAAGGGCATATCGTTCCAACCGCTCAGGCATTTCACAATCACAACTTCTATATTGGAAATTTTGGGACATTTCCTGCATCTGGAATATCGAATATTTATAAAGTTACACCCGAAGGCAAAATAAGCGTATTTGCAACCGGGTTTAACATGATACTTGCGGTTGCTTTTGATCAGGCAGGAGGCTTGTATGTGCTCGAAAATTCGACCAACAGTCCATTTCCTGCATTTGAAACAGGCGATATCATTAGAGTCGATCCTTCAGGTACAAGGCAAGTTATAGTATCGGGACTAAATCTTCCTACAGGCATGACATTTGGCCCCGATGGCAAATTGTACGTTTCCAATTTGGGATTTGATGAGAAGCCGGGGGATGGGCAAATTTTACAGATCGGTTTCAAATGTGATAAAATGCGGGGAGAGCAACAGAAATAATTGATAAGTAGTAGAAACCCGGAATTCCTGTTTATTAGTTCATCACTTGATACGACATGTAGCAGCCGGGACTGTTTTAGCTTCCTCTTTTTGAGATTGGTAATGGTTATGAGTGTGTATATAAGTGGTTCATCAAGTTCTCGAAGATTCCTTTGATAATAAAGAATGTTTTACGAAAAAAATCATTTTACAAAAGCTTGCTAACATTCATTGGAAACCATGTTCCCGAAAATGGAATCTTGCAGCTTGCCCGGAAGACGACCTGCATCGTTCTGTCGGTTTCTATTACAAAGGAGTTCAGGGAATTTTTGCAGTGGATAATATTATGCAAATAATGGATATTGATTTGAGTAAAAAAATTTGAGAGGTTAGGTGCCGTTAGTTTATGCACGCCAGGTCCCTGCGGGACTCGGTTGGAACCTTGTTTAAATAATTGGCCACAACTATAAAACGCCGGATATTATTTTGCGCTGAATCAATCAAATGTCCCAATATTTCTTTTTTACTTCATTTAGCGGGGTTTGGCTTGTTGCTTCATTTATCTTCGTGCCCACTTTTCAGTTGAGGAACATAATTCTGGATCATTGATTCTAATTGCTGAATTGATTCCATATTTACTGTTTACCGATTGATAAAGAAAATGGAAAATCTTTTTCTTCAGTACCCCTTTTTTTATTGGGAATAGTTGACATTTTGATATTTAGCACTCCCCCATTTTGAAATTCAAAATGATCAAAATAATTTTTCGAATAGGCATTACCGTTAAAAATAACTGATTGAACGTATCGTGTATCGGCAGTATTTGTCGGTGCATTAATAAATAACTTTTTACCATTTTCAAAATCAATCTCTGCATGCGAAAATAATGGCGCACCGGCGGCATACTGTGTACTAGCAGGTGTTACAGGATAAAACCCCAAAGCCGAGAACACATACCAGGCAGAGGTTTGCCCATTATCTTCATCCCCGCAATATCCATCAGGTGTGGCTTTGTATAATTTGTTCATCGTCTCACGTGCCCAATATTGCGTTTTCCATGGCTCTCCCGCATAATCATAAAGATAGATCATGTGTTGTATGGGTTGATTTCCGTGAGCGTATTGACCCATATCTGCTATCTGCATTTCTCTAATTTCGTGAATGACTCCACCATAATAACTATCATCAAAAACAGGTGGCATCACAAAAACAGAATCGAGCATTTGCACAAAATTTTTCTTGCCGCCCATTAATTTAACCAGGCCGGCAATATCCTGGAACACAGACCAACTGTAGTGCCAGCTATTGCCTTCGGTGAATGCATCGCCCCATTTAAAAGGATTAAATGGAGATTGAAAATTGCCATCTTTATTTTTACCGCGCATCAATAAATGAGATGGATCAAAAAGATTTTTATAATTCATTGAATGGCGCTTGTAAATATCAATTTCTGAATCCGGCTTGCCGAGCGCCTTTCCCAGTTGATAAATACAATAATCATCATAAGCATATTCTAAAGTTCGTGCTGCGTTTTCGTTAATGCCAACGTTATACGGCACGTAGCCGAGCCTGTTATAATACTTCACGCCGGTGCGGCCTGTTCCGTGAGGGCCTTCATTATTTGCGCCATGTTTTAAAGCTTCGTACAAGATATTAATATCGTAATCGCGGCCGCCTTTCAAATATGCTTCCGCGACTATTGAAGCAGAATTATTTCCTACCATTACATCGCGGTAGCCGGGCGCCGACCACTCCGGAAGCCAGCCGCCTTCCTTATAATCATTCACCAATCCTTGCTGCATTTCTTTCACGATAGAAGGATAAACCAAATTTAAAAATGGATATAATGCCCGAAACGTATCCCAAAACCCAGTGCCGCCAAACATATAGCCATCCTTAATTTCGCCGGAGTAAGGGCTATAATGAATGATCTTCCCTGATGCATTTACTTCATAAAATTTTAAAGGAAAAAAAGCCATGCGGTATAAACAGGAATAAAAAGTTTTTAATTGATCCGTAGTGCCGCCGGAAACTTTTACTCTTCCAAGAACTTTGTTCCATTCCGCCTTTGCATTTGATTTTGTTGTCTCAAATTTTTGATCGCCAATTTCTTTTAAATTAGTTTCCGCCTGTTCAAAACTGATGAATGAAGAAGCTACTTTAGCCTGAATTATTTCTCCTTTATGCGTGTTGATAAATCCTACGATGGCGCCTACATGCTTGCTCTTTTGTTCATTGTCTTTTGTGATAATGCTATCAAGAAATGTGTAGGTGTAATCGAAAGGTTTATCAAAAATAATAATGAAATAATCTTTAAAATTCTTCGCAACGCCCCCGCTATTACGTGTTGTATATCCTATAATTTTATTTTCCGCAGGAATAATTTTTACGTAGGAAC
This sequence comes from Chitinophagales bacterium, assembly GCA_038245055.1. Classification (GTDB taxonomy): domain Bacteria; phylum Bacteroidota; class Bacteroidia; order Chitinophagales; family Chitinophagaceae; genus Ginsengibacter. Next base: position 86,994 of record JBBRSV010000001.1, read on the forward strand.
TCCTATCCAATGCGTCAATTATTACCGACGAGCTATCGGCTTTTGGAAAAGTAAAACGAAAACTTGCTGCGCGTTCGGTTGGCGCTATTTCCGTAGTTACGTTTTCATCAGCCAAATAAACCTTATAATAATAGGGCCTTGCAATTTCAGCCTTATGAGAAAACCAGCTTTCTCTTTCACTTTCTTTAAAACGCACTTTTCCGGTTATTGGCATAATAGCAAACTCACCATAATCGTTCATCCAGGGTGAAGGTTGGTGTGTCTGTTTAAAGCCATTAATTTTATCTGCTGTATACCGATAGGCCCAGCCGTCGCCCATTTCACCAGTTTGCGGCGTCCAGAGATTCATGCCCCAGGGAATGCCAATTGCAGGAAATGTATTGCCGTTAGAAAGATCGGGCTTTGAATCTGTTCCCATCAATGGATTAACAAGATCTGCGTAATTAACAGGCTCATGAATTACCTGGGCATCAAGTTTAAAAACGAAAAGCAGTAATACAAATGGAGATAAAAATTTACACATGAAAGATTTTGGATTAGAGTGATTTTTCTATTATAGGTGTGTCATTTCAAACAGAAAAAATTTTGAAATATAATTTGAAATACTCTGAAATATTGCGACAAGTTTTTAAATTGATTTCCTTTTTTTTGTCTTGAATATAAAAAATAAAGAAGTAATCCATGAAATGTTTTCAAAAAGAAACCCTTTCAATGTAAGGAGAAAAAAATGCGAACGAAATTAAAATTGTCCTCCAAAATGAAAGCAACTTAAATTTCAGAAGAAAGTGACGCACCCAAATATTCCCTGTTCATGCGGGCAATATTTTCAACGGAAATACCTTTAGGACATTCTGCTTCGCAATTATAAATGTTACCACAATTACCAAAGCCTTCTTTATCCATTTGGCCAACCATATTTAAAACGCGTGTATTTTCTTCAGGCTTGCCTTGCGGAAGTAATGAAAGTTGGGAAACCTTTGCACTTACGAATAACATGGCAGAACCATTAGGGCAAGCAGCAACGCATGCGCCACAACCTATACAGGCGGCAGCATTGAAAGCTTCTTCAGATTTTGCACGATCAACAGGAAGTGAATTTGCGTCCGCTGCGTTCCCCGTGTTCACAGAAATAAAACCTCCCGCCTGGATGATCCGGTCAAAGGCTTTTCGATCAACCATTAAATCTTTTATAACAGGAAAAGCAACGGACCTCCACGGCTCAACAACAATTGTATCTCCATCTTTATAAGCCCGCATGTGTAATTGACATACCGTATTTTTTTGCCATGGACCATGAGCGCGCCCATCAATATACATACTGCACGAACCACAAATTCCTTCACGGCAATCATGATCAAAAGTTATAGGATCCTTTCCTTCCTCAATCAATCGCTCGTTCAACACATCAAACATTTCAAGAAAAGACATTTCAGAAGAAATATTTTGTACGGCATAGGTTTCAAAGCGTCCCTTCGTATCAGCGTTTTTCTGGCGCCACACTTTCAGGGTAAGATTCATATTATAATGTTCCATGAATTAAATTTTTTCTGACATAATTTTGTTAGTGTTTCTCCTAATTGTTCCCAATGTTAATTTAGTTACTCTTAAAAGTTTTCGATATTCAGGATTAGCTATTATTTGCGGAACATCCCTGCTACCAATAATTCTTGCATTAATCATATAGTTATCAAATTCTGATTTCAAATAATTTATTGACTTATTAATTTGTTTGACTGCTTTAATTAAATCTCCACCTTTAAGCTCTATAAAAAAAACCATTGGTCCATTAATTTTATCAATACTCATTAAATAGTCACATCTTTTTTCACTTTTTAATTGCTTCAAACAAAAATCGACTTTTACTTTTCGTACCTGAAATTGAGAATTATTTATGAGCTCAAATTTTTTTCCATTTTCTTCAGCTAAGCAAATTTTTCTTACTTCGTCAAACTCAACGCACTCATCTAAAATAAGACTCATAGCTTAGCATATTCTATGTTTGATAATCCTTCAAACTGTTCGTTTAAAATTCTTGAAACCCCGTCAATTTTTTCAGCCTTTATTAAATTTTCTTCTCGATCAAAAATATCCTCACAAGTGCCATTAGGTAAAAGTATATAGGCTGATACATCATCAGAATTAACCCAATATTTTTTGTTTATAATTTTGTTTACTTCGCCCGGTTCTTTTTGCCCTATTTCGTAAGCATACATGAGGTTATTAAATGAAGTTAAAATGTATGGGCTATGGGTTGTTATAATTAATTGATTTTTTAGATCATCTTCATAATGTTCTATAAAATCTATAGTCGGATTTTCGGGATTACTATTTTCTGACACAAATGGTTCGATGTTCAAATATCTATTATTCTCAATTAAATGTTTTATGAGTTTATCTTGAGTTTCGGGAAAGCAATTTAGTTCTGGTTCTTCAATTACTAAAAGTCTCAAATTTTTATCCAATAAATATTGTAGAGATATTCCTGATACTTCAGACATTATAGCATCAGTTACAGTTAATAAGGCAACACAACCTTGTATTCCGCTTGATGCATCCGACAAATTAATCTCGTTACCATCAGGAAGTAAAATATAATCCTTGTTGTTTTTGTGTGTAAACTTTACCCGCAGAATGTTAGAATAATTAAATTCAATTTTACTTTTTCTTGAAGTTTGATATTTGCTGCCAAATCTTAAAAAAAGCTTTGGTAAATCAGCCTTAACTTCCAATAAAGCATATAATGAATCAGCTAAAACATGTACCATATTTCTTTCTGCAACTATGTAATTAGAATTGAAATACATAAGTTCTGCATTGGAAATATTTTTAGTAACAGAAACTTTATTGTTCTTCAATTCAAAATGGCAGTCGGGAGATTTATAAGTTAATAAGCTTTCTTTCTTTAAAAAAGTTTTAATTCCCGCTAAGTCTAAGTGTCCATAAAATTGTTGCGTTTGTTTATCTAAATTATCTATTTCCGGCAGATCAAATAATTCTCTAAAAAGGCAATTCTTGATCGCGAATATGATTTTCGCAACAGTACTTTTGCCAGTTCCCTGATCACCAATAAAAATATTTATCTTTTTAAACTCAAAAGACATATCCTTTACCGGCCCAAAATTTTTTATCGTAAGTGTCTCACTCATTTTTACTTATAACTTCTTTGCGTTGGCTTCGCTATTTCAAAATGTAATTGTTCTTTGTGGAGTTTTTCATCATCACCTGTAAATTCCCACGCAGCAACATAACTAAAGTGTGCATCATCGCGCAATGCTTCTCCTTCAGGCGTTTGACTTTCTACCCTGAAATGCCCACCACAACTTTCTTTCCGGTTCAATGCATCTAAACACATTAATTCACCGAGTTCGATAAAGTCCGCCACTCTGCCAGCTTTATCCAATTCAGGATTCATTTCAAATATATCACCCGGGATTTTTACATTCGACCAAAATTCTTTTCTCAATTTTCTTATTTCTTCTATTGCGTCCACCAGGCCTTTTTCGTCACGCGCCATTCCACATTTTTCCCACATGATTTTTCCTAGCCTTTTATGGAAACTTTCTACCGTTTCATTTCCTTTAATATTCATGAGTTTGTTGATCCTTTCCATAACTTCATTTTCAGCTTCTTCAAATGCAGGATGCGTAGTTTGAAGCGCCGGGTTTCGTATTTCATCAGCCATATAACTGCCAAGCGTATACGGGATTACAAAATATCCGTCTGCAAGCCCTTGCATCAAAGCCGAAGCGCCCAGCCTGTTGGCTCCATGATCACTGAAGTTTGCCTCGCCCAACGAGTATAAACCGGGAACGGTAGTCATCAATTCATAATTAACCCAAAGGCCGCCCATGGTATAATGCACGGCAGGATAAATGCGCATCGGAACATCGTAAGGGTTTTCACCGGTTATCTTTTCATACATTTCAAAAAGATTACCATACTTTTCTGTTATAACTTCTTTACCGAACTGGATCACACTTTCATCGGATGCATCCGCCATACCTCTTTTACCAATTTCTATTTTACCATATCTTTTAATAGCATCTGCAAAGTCAAGATACACGGCCATTTTTGTTGTGCCAACACCGAAGCCGGCATCACATCTTTCCTTGGCAGCTCGTGAGGCAACGTCTCGTGGCACTAAGTTTCCGAACGCCGGATATCTTCTTTCCAAATAATAATCCCTTTCACCTGCGGGAATATCTTTTGCCTTTCTTGTATCGCCTATATTTTTTGGCACCCATATTCTACCGTCGTTTCTTAAGCTTTCGCTCATCAAGGTTAGCTTACTTTGATGGTCGCCGGTAACCGGTATGCAGGTAGGATGAATTTGAGTAAAACAAGGGTTTGCAAAATATGCACCTCTTTTGTGCGACTTCCACGCAGCCGTAACATTACTTCCCATTGCATTGGTACTTAAATAAAATACATTGCCATAACCTCCAGAGCAAATAAGCACTGCATGGCCAAAATATCTTTCCAGTTTTCCTGTTATTAAATTTCTTGCGATAATGCCCCTGGCCTTACCATCAATCTTTACGATGTCAAGCATTTCATGACGATCATACATGGTTACATTTCCAAGGCCTACTTGTCTTTCCAATGCGCTGTAAGCACCAAGCAATAATTGTTGCCCTGTTTGCCCGGCAGCATAAAATGTACGCTGTACCTGGGTTCCACCAAACGATCGATTACTTAACAAGCCGCCATATTCACGTGCGAAAGGAACTCCTTGTGCAACACATTGATCAATGATATTTCCACTTTCCTGCGCAAGGCGATAAACATTTGCTTCTCTTGAACGGTAGTCTCCACCTTTTACAGTCTCATAAAATAAACGGAAAACCGAATCTCCGTCATTCTGATAATTCTTCGCTGCGTTTATCCCTCCCTGCGCAGCAATGGAATGTGCGCGCCTTGGGCTATCCTGAAAACAAAAGGCTTTAACTTTATAGCCAAGTTCTCCCAAAGAAGCCGCAGCGGAAGCGCCTGCAAGGCCAGTTCCTATAACAATTACTTCCAGTTTTCTCTTATTGGTAGGACTTACAAGGTTTACATGGTCTTTAAAGTTGGTCCATTTTTGTTCAAGATCACCTGCGGGAATTTTTGCGTCTAAAGCCATACGTTAGTATTAAATATTTTATGTTGAAAGCTTTTCAACTTTTTAAGATTTATTGTAACCATCCTGCCATGAAAGAAATGGGCATCATTGCAAATAAAATGCAAATGGCAACCGAATAAAATACTCCAATTCCTTTCACAATCGGAGTCCATCTTCGGTGATTAATACCAAAGGTTTGGAACGCACTTTGAAAGCCCTGCAACAAATGGAATAAAAGTGAAATCAATCCTACCATATATAATGTAAAAAACAATGGATTTGTAAAGATGTCTTTCATTTCCAAATAGAGATTTTTGGTTGGTCCATTAAAATACATTTCATTTTTAGTACCTGCCCAAAAATGATATAAGTGCATTACAAGGAATAACAAGAGGAAAGTGCCAAGCCAGCCCATATAGCGGCTGTACCACTTTATTTCAGGCGGATAATTATTTTTTGAGTAGCTGATTTTTCTTGCCGCCCGGTTCTTGCTCCATAAGACAAGACCCTGGATAATATGCAAAATAAAAACTGCAAATAGTCCAACTTCAAGAAAACGCATCAAAAAATTACGGCTCATAAAATAAGCTGCCTTATTAAAGGTTGCACCATCATCATCATAAAATATCAATGCATTTATTGATGCATGAACAATTAAATAAATGATCAGAAAAAAACCTGTAAGGCCCATTAAAAACTTTTTGCCAATCGAAGAAGTGAACAAATTTTTCCACGTCATAAAAGAGAGAGTTAAATTTCAGATGCAAAAATACTACAGGAAGTTTAAATGAATCAATTGTATCTTTTTTTGATTGAAAAAAAATATTAGTTAAGTCAGTCGCCTTAAAAAAATATTGTCGAGTTGATTAAAAAGCACGTCTGGCTTTAACGTTCGCCATGCACTAAAGTTGATGAGTTCAACATAATTATTTAATCTTGATCTTATAAAATCATACTGCGTTTGTTCCGGCATGTTCAGGATAGCTACCCAGCCTCCAACATCATGAACGTCTTGAAACCACTCTTCATAATAACTATCATCGCTACTGTGAAAATTCAAAACATTTTCAGTTATTAAAATAAATTTTGACATTCCCTGTCGCAAAAATTCGTCAATTACATCGCGCTTCAGCCGCATAATATCATTTTCAATGGCATCATTCCATTCGCCTATTAATTCAATAATTACATATTGCTCCTGGTAATCTGCCATCAGTATTTTCAGGTAAAGGGTTGAGCTGCCAAACTCATCCCAGAGTGGATGAATGTAATAGTTATAAACCGTTTGAGTATAGGCAAATTCGCTATATTCCCTTCCGTAAAAAGGTGATCGCTCATCATTTTCAGAGGTGTATAAATATTGCCAGTTATCGAATGGTTCTATATCCTGCATGCCAACAAGCTTAGTCTTTTTTTTAGATGCATCAAGAAATGCATTGAATCTTTATACAAAATTATTATTTCTATTGTTGTAAAAGCACGTTTTATTCTTGAAATAAAAATGAGTACCGGCTAATAAAAAAGGGCTATTCAAAAGAACAGCCCTTCGTTAAAAAATATCAATAAATTATTCCACTACAAGCTTATCGGAAAAAATTGATTTGCCAGAAGCGTCTGTCACTTTTATCATGTACACTCCGGAAGCCTGCTTCCGCTTAAATTGAAAATTTTCAACCTGGCCCGCCCCTTTAATATAAGCATCCTTGCTATCAATAAAACGGCCCTGCAAATCAGTTATGGAAATTTTATATTTACCGGCGGCATTGCCATCAAAAGTTATTTTCATTTGCCCGTTACTTACCGGATTTGGATAAACAGAAATAAACCTGTTACCAATTACCTCTAAATTATTTAATGATGGAACTCCAATGCTGTTCTGCTTCTCAGACTGGTGAAGCAAATTGCAACTTGCAAGATCGGATGCATTGTACACTTTGCCTTCGGTAATAACTTTCGCTCCTGATAATTTGTTGATGTCTACTTTGTAATATCCTTCAAAAGTATTAGCACTGCTGATAAGCACATTGTTATCATCAATAACTGCGGCGCCGTTTAAAGTAAAGGTTGCTGATAAATTACTGATGGTGCCTTTATATGTTGCTAACCTTGTTTCAGGATCAATTATGAAAACATTTTTGCTGGCACACAAGAGGTACAATTTTCCAAACGCATCTGCAACTATGTCGCCACCCCAGCTACTGCATTTATTATGAACAGATATTCCATTGTTGGATTCGGCATCAACAAGGCTACCAAGATCTGTAATTATTGTTTTAGATCCAGTAGTAAAACGAATGAGATGATTGCCGTCGTTCGTTAGCGCATAGCCGTTACCGTCAGCCCCGATAGTCATGCGGGTTATGTTGAAAGATTCATCATTATAATCGACATTTTTAACCAAAGAAGTTTGCAATGTATAAAAACTTGGCGTTTCATTTCCAGCTCTTAAATCCAGCCAGCAAAGTTGCCCGGTGCGCATCGACGCAAAAAATAATTTATCATGCCGCTTATCATAAGCTGCTGCCGCACTCATAAGGCTGGTGGGTGAATTGTTAAGATTTTGGACAACATTAGCAGCGGGGCCGTTAAGATTAGTATTCTGCGAAACTGATGCTTGATAATTTATATTCCATTGAATTGGTTTACGTGTTGCTGCATCTAAAAAAGTAAATTTTGTTTTACCATTTTCAAAAAGTGTAGCAACTTCCTTTCCGGAAGACATATTTATTGTCCTGATATCCGTCCAGTTAAAATTTGCATTTGCCTGGCCGGTAATGGCATAAGCGATATTATTATCCTGGCCAAATGCGGTAAACAAAGTGGAAGTAAAAAACAGGAGAAGTAAAGTTTGAAGTTTCATAGTGCATATTTTGGTTAATGATTTATGATTTGCCCTATAAATTTAATAAAATTCTAATCATTCCCCTATCTTATTATTTATAATTTTCCGAGGCTTTTTTTACGCTGCCGTATTTTAATAATAATTGTTTGGCAAGTGCAGTTTCTGTAATGCCGGATTTCTCCATAAGCATCAGTGTGCCCCTGTTTATAAGCTTTTCGTTGGTAAGTTGCATGTTCACCATTTTATTATCTTCCACTCTTCCTATTTGAATCATTGCCGTGGTTGAAATCATATTTAAAACCAATTTCTGGGCGGTGCCACTTTTCATCCTGGTGCTACCGGTTATAAATTCGGGGCCTACAACAACTTCCACCGGAAAGTCAGCGTATGCGCTTAAAGGAGATCCGGGATTGCAGGAAATACTCCCGGTAGAAATTCCATTTTCCCGGCACTTTTGTAAAGCACCAATTACATAAGGCGTGGTTCCGCTCGACGCAATTCCCACAACAAAATCTGCGGCATTGGCATTATAAACTTTTAAATCTTCCCATCCTTGTTCCGCATCATCTTCAGCAAATTCAACAGCGCTTGTAACTGCCTGGCTACCACCTGCAATAATGCCTACAACAAGGCCTTGCGGTACGCCAAAAGTAGGCGGGCATTCACTAGCATCTAAAATTCCCAGCCGGCCACTGGTGCCTGCACCAATATAAAAAAGCCTGCCGCCCGCCAGCATTTTATCTGCCAGTTCACTAATAAGGCCTTCAATTTGAGGAAGTGCTTTTTCAACTGCATCCGCAACCTTTTTATCTTCCCGGTTCATGATAGAAATAATCTCACCTACCGGCATGTTCTCGAGGTGCCTGTAAGTGGAAGGTTGTTCGGTAATTTTTTCAAATAACATATGAAACATTTGACGGTCAAAACTATTGAACAATTTTTATTAATACCCTCAATAAAATTTTTGAAAATTAAAATAACTAATTTCATCAAACGGAGATTGCATAAAATTGTTGTTAAACTTTCACCAGCTTTGTTTCCTACATCCTCTTACATTAATTTACATGCTGTTTTGCTTTTAATAAAAAATATGGTTCTAAAAATGAAATTATTTATACCTGCTGTTCTTGTTTTTCTATTTTCATCCCTGTTAACTTCTGCACAAAATATTGATTCTACTATTGAAAAATATGCAACCGAGTATGGGCAGGAAAGGCCTTACCTGCATTATGATAAATCTAATTATGCCGCAGGCGAAACAGTTTGGTATAAAGTATATTTAATGAACGGTATTTTTCCGGCCGATGATAGCAAAACATTTTATATTGACTGGACGGATGATAAGGGAAAACTTCTTTTGCACAGCCTTATACCGGTAATATACGCCACGGCATCTGGCCAATTTGATATTCCACCCACGTACACGGGCAAATTTATTCATGTAAAAGCCTATACCAAATGGATGCTAAATTTCGATTCATCATTTTTATACAATAAGGATATACGCATTTTATCAAAAACAACTCCGACTGCCTCTCAAAAAAATGCCGTAATTCCATCAATACAATTTTTCCCGGAAGGTGGCGATGCAGTAGAAGGTATTACGAATAAAATTGCTTTTAAGGCGAATGACCAGTGGGGAAGGCCAGTGAAAATAAAAGGAATAATTGAAGATAATCATGGTGCAAAAATTGACAGCCTTCACATCATACATGACGGCATGGGTTATTTCTATACTTTTCCTGAGGCCGGAAAAACCTTTACCGCAAAATGGAAAGATGAAAAGGGTACCGAGCATATAAGCGATTTGCCAGCGGCTAAAGAATATGGAGTCTCTTTGCAGGTAACCCTCACCGGGGAAAAAAGAGAATTTATAGTTAGTGCGCCACCCACATCTGCCGTAGCCCTTGGCATAGTTCATCTTATTGGAACGATGAACCAGCATGAGGTGTTTAAAGTCACCAAGGACATTACATCCGGCACTTTACGTGGCGTAATCCCAACTATAGATTTACCATCCGGCATCCTCACGATCACTGTCTTCAATGCTCAATGGATGCCATTAGCCGAGCGGATAATTTTTATCAATAACCAGGAATATCTATTCAATCCTGAAATGACTGTGGAACATTGGGGCCTGAATAAAAGAGCCAGAAATGAAATCCAAATAACAGTGCCAGATAGCCTTCCGGCAAATTTTTCTGTTGCGGTTACAGATTTTAATATTGATACGGATAGCAGCGATAATATTATTTCGCACTTGCTGCTTACTGGCGATATCAAAGGCCAGGTTTATAATCCGGCATATTATTTTTCAAACAACTCAGATTCTATAACGAGGCAGCTTGACTTGGTGATGCTTACCCATGGATGGCGCAGGTTTAAATGGGACGATGTGGTCGCGGGTAAATTTCCAAAAATAATTTATACAAAAGATACGTCTTTCCTTACGCTTTCGGGTAAATTATATGGTGCTTTACCTTCACAGCTGCGTGGGGCGGGTAGTTTAGTGGTGCTCATAAACCATGATAAGGAACAAAATAAAATGATCTCCATTCCTATAGAATCCAACGGAACTTTTAACGACCGGAATGTAATTCTTTTTGATACAACGCATTTATATTACCAGCTTCCAAAGGGGAAAGGGTTAGGTGATGTTTCCGTGCAATTTATGGGTAACCGAATGCCGCCATTACCTTTTAATATTTTGGCTTCGCCTTCTTTTTATAATCAAACATATGATACGGCCGGCAACTACCGGCATTTTATGCTGGCCAGCGAAGAAGCACAGTTGCTAAGTTTATATAAAGGAAAAGTATTAGAAACGGTGACTATAAAAGGAGTGACGAAATCGCCTGTGCAGCTATTAGATGAAAAATATGCCTCCGGTATGTTTAGCGGCGGCGACGGTTACCAATTTGATTTATTGCATGATCCGTTAGCCTCCGCGTCGCAAAATATTTTTAATTATTTACAGGGAAAAGTTGCCGGACTACAAATTACCGGTGGTAATCCTCCATCGCTGCAGTGGCGTGGTGGCGCGCCACAGTTGTTCCTGGATGAGATGCCGGTTGACGCAGATATGGTTTCGAATTTAAATGTAACCGACATTGCTTATATAAAAGTGCTTCGGCCGCCTTTTATGGGCAGCTCAAACGGCGCCAATGGGGCAATTGCAATTTATAGCCGTCGCGGAGGAGACAGGCCACAAGAACCTGGAAAAGGATTGAGCAACAATACCGTGACAGGATATAATTCAATGCGTGAATTTTATTCGCCCAATTACGGCACGTTCGACACAAAAAATGATCAGCGCGATGTGCGTTCTACACTTTACTGGAACCCGCATGTATTTACCACCCGGGAGAACAATAAGGTAACACTTACTTTTTATAATAATGATATTAGCGGCGCCTTTCGCGTGGTTATTGAAGGGATGACCAGGGACGGACGACTTGCCCATATTGAAAATATCATGGAGTAAATACCATCCATTTTTGATTCAATTTTTGACGTCTTCTTCAAAAGCTTTATCATTTTTTTTCCCTTACATTACAAAGTAAAAGAAAAATGCCGCCAAAGGAATTAGTTGTAAAATGAGTGGAGATTTTCAACAAGGTCAATGTTGGAAAAAGAATCCTTGGTAGAAGATTGATTTGAATATTAATTTTTTAGCAAAATCACTTTCGCCCAGCCAGCAATCTTTTGTGTTTTTGAACCGTAATTAGTATAAATAGATCAACAAGGCTCATTGGAATTATTAATACCAGAATTATAAGCCAATATAAAAACGATGAAAAGATTTTTGATAGGGATGTCAATTGTTTGGGTTTTGTTCAGTAAAATTCCCATCTAAAAATTAAAAAAACAACGGTGTTATAACGCAGGTTGAGAGGGTGTTTTAACCCTTTTAGATATTTATAATTCTATTTTGGCGTTGTAAAAATAGTTTTGCTGAAAAATTTGTTATACAAAGCTTTATAATTATTATTCAGAATGATATTTAATTAACCCCTCCATCGGATTTTTTAGAATATTTCCTAATTGCAAGTGGTTGTTTTTACACATTTGCGCCAATACATCGCGGAAACCGAAAGCAATGCCACCGGTAAAATTTATAGGGAGTGAATGGCTTTCAGGATACTTGGAAATTTGCATATTAAAAAAGTCGTTAAACCCATCTTCAATAATATTCTCTATCATATAGTTGCCCCGGTTCTCTGCTAAAAAAATTGCAAAAGTTGCCAAATACCGATTAGCTAAGGGTTTTTTATAAACGGCATTCAAAATTTCATTGGAAGTTGTCACAAATTTTGCATCAAAGCGCGCACGCAGGTCATCATCAAAAATATTATATAAAAAATGTTGAATCACCTTTTTACCAAGATAGGCACCGCTGCCTTCGTCGCCCAGGATATATCCCAGTCCCGGGCTACTCTTCACAATACGCTTGCCGTTGTAATAGCAGGAACTTGAACCAGTACCGAGAATGCAGGCGATTCCTTTTTCATCGCCACAAAGTCCCTTTGCTGCACCGGCTACATCTGTGTCAACAGCAATTTTAGCATTGAGAAAAATATTTTTTAGGGCTTTCTTAACGATGCTCGCATTTTCCGGGTTACTGCAACCAGTACCATAAAAATATATCTCATCTACCTTAGTTTTTTTAAGAGCCGACAGTACTTCTTTAGCTATAATCTCTTCCATTTGTTTTCCATTAATAAAGTATGGGCTCATTCCCTGGGAAAGAATAATTGTTTGTTTTTTGCCATTTAAAAGGCACCATTCTGTTTTTGTAGAACCACTATCGGCAATCAATTTGATGGTTGGCATGTTTATCTCGTGTTTATTAAGGAAATTTGCATTTCAAAAAAATAAAATTAGATAATTAAGAATTGTATGCGTAATAAAAAATTACAGGTTTGGCTTCCGCTGATATTGAGCTTGTGCGTGGTGGCAGGTATGTTTGTCGGCTACAAAATAAAAGGCGATATGCCGGATACGGGAATTTTTTTTACCAAACGGCCGAAACCTGTTCAGGAAGTTATGGACTTGATAAAGAGAGAATATGTTGATAAAGAAAATGATGATTCACTCGGTGATATTGCCATACACGCAATGCTTGCAAAGCTTGATCCCCACTCGGTTTTAATTCCCGCACCAGAGCTGCAGTCAATAAATGAAGACCTTGAAGGCCAGTTCTTTGGAATCGGAATTGAGTTTAATATATTTAATGATACCATAAATGTTTTAAACATATTGCCAGGCAGCCCGGCGGATAAAGCAGCTTTAATGGTAGGCGATAAATTTTTGAAGGTCGGCGATTCAACCGTTGCCGGTGTTCACATTACTTCCGAAAAAATAAAAAAATTATTGCGGGGTTCCGGAGGAAGTAAAGCCGTTTTACAAATACTTAGAAATGGAAAAGATCAAACCATAACTGTCACGCGGGGAATGATCCCATTATACAGTCTCGATGCGGCTTACATGATTACTGATACTGTAGGTTATATAAGGCTGAATAAATTTGCCGAATCTACTTATAATGAATTTATGCAAGCTACGCTTGACCTGCAAAAAAAGGGAATGAAAAGTATGATCCTTGATTTACGCGATAATGGCGGCGGCATTCTCACCCAGGCGACCAACATTGCCGATGAATTCTTAAGCGGCGATAAATTGATTACGTATACCGTGGGCGAGCATTCGCCTAAAACCGAATACCGTTGCAGTAAAGAGGGTATTTTTGAGAAAGGAAAAGTAGTAGTACTTGCCAATGAAGGCACTGCGTCTGCAAGTGAAATATTGATAGGCGCCTTGCAGGATTGGGACAGGGCAACTATAGTAGGACGGCGCACTTTTGGCAAAGGGCTTGTGCAGGAGCAATTTGATTTGAGTGATGGCTCCGGGCTTCGTTTAACCGTGGCACGTTATTATACACCTCTGGGCCGCAGCATTCAAAAATCATATAAGAACGGAATTGATGCGTATAACCAGGATCTCATGAACCGTTTTCACGATGGGGAAATGAGTTTTGCCGATTCAATTAAACATACCAATGAGCAGGTATATAAAACAAAATCCGGCAAATTGGTTTATGGCGGCGGTGGTATTACGCCTGATGTTTTTGTAGCATACGACACTACTGCATTTAATAAAGAAGTTGCCCGCGCTTATATGAAAGGCACCCTCAACAATTTTGTGTATACCAACTATCTTGATCATGAAAAGGAATTTAATTCTTTTAAAACGCCAAAGGCTTTTGAAGAAAAATATAATGTGGATGCTGCCACGTTAAATGATTTTAAAAATTATGCCGCGAAGGATTCTGTAATTTTTAATACCCAGGATCTTAAAGGAAAAGATGCTTTAGAGAAACAGATAAAAGCGCTCACAGCAAGGCAAATCTGGCGTACGCAGGGTTATTATGAAGTAAGCAACCCGGAAGACGAAACTGTAAAAAAAGCTTTGCAGGTAATAACTCAAAATCATCTTAGCGAGGCAGTGAATTAAAAACTTGCCTATATTTTTTAACTTTAAAACAAAACTTACCATGTGGAAGAATAGCATTTTAGAAACTATAGGCAACACTCCGCTCATTCGTTTAAATAAAATCACTAAAGATTTACCCTGCACCGTTCTTGCCAAAGTAGAATATTTTAATCCCGGCAATTCCATAAAAGACCGCATGGCGATTAAGATGTTAGAAGTTGCAGAGCAGGAAGGAAAAATAAAACCTGGCGGTACTATCATTGAAGGTACTTCGGGAAATACAGGAATGGGGCTTGCCATTGCTGCATGTATAAAAGGTTACAAATGCATCTTCACCACTACAGATAAACAATCAAAAGAAAAGGCTGATATTTTAAAAGCGATGGGTGCCGAAGTAATCGTTTGCCCGACAAATGTTGAACCGGAAGATCCGCGCTCCTATTACTCTGTTTCAAAAAGATTGGCCGCTGAAGTTCCAAATTCCTGGTATGTAAATCAATATGATAATTTAGCAAACCGCCTTGCGCATTACGAGCAAACAGGTCCTGAAATTTGGGAACAAACGGAAGGTAAAATAACGCACCTGCTGGTTGCTACAGGAACCGGTGGAACTATCGTTGGTACAGGCCATTTTTTAAAAGAAAAAAATCCTGATATAAAAGTATGGGCCATTGACAGCTACGGTTCTTTGCTTAAAAAATATTTTGATACCGGTGAATTAGATGACAACGAAGTTTATCCTTACGTAAGCGAAGGTTTTGGGGAAGACTTTATTCCGGATAATTATGACATGAAATACATTGACCGGTTCGAAAAAGTTACGGACAAAGATGGCGCAGTAATGGCACGCCGCATCGCGAAGGAAGAAGGTTTATTTTGTGGATATAGCGCGGGTAGTTGTTTACAGGGATTGATGCAGCTTAAAAATGAATTCAAAAAAACAGATGTTGTTGTTTGTATTTTTCACGATCATGGCAGCAGGTACGTTGCAAAAATATATAATGACCAATGGATGATGGAAAGAGGATTTCTTGAAGTGAAAACCTTTAAAGATTTGGTTAGCGGCCGCGGTACTAAGAAATTGCTGACTGTTTCGCCACAACAAACAGTTGCGGAGGCAATTGATCTTATGAAAAAATATGATGTAGAAAATGTACCCGTGATGAATGGCGAAGGAATTGTAGGTTCATTAAGCGAAGGCGGACTTTTCAATAAAATTTTATCTGATCCTGAAATTAAACATCATTCAGTAGAATCTGTGATGGAACAAGAATACCCCATGGTACCTTTTGATATGCCTGTTGAAAAATTAAGCAAACTTATTTCTAAACAAAACGGAGCTGTATTGAGTAAAGATGAAGTTGGCAATTACCATATCGTAACTAAATATGATATTATTCAAAGCCTGGCAAAATAAATCTCAAAAAAAATATTGAAGCAATGTAATCCTTTTCGGATAAGGCTTTCGCTACAATGTAAAAAACTTTTTTTTGATTTTATTTCTCTGGATAAAGTAATTCTACTATTAGATGGCAAGTATATTTTCCGTTTAAAAATTGTTTAAAATACGATTACTCCCGTAATTATCTAAAAAAAAGAATGGGCAATATCTCTCTTGTCCAACCTTTTTCAGCCATATATCTTTGTACCAGAAGTTGATTGATGTTGATTTCGGCATTAATCTAAAAAAATCCAAAATATCCATTCGAAAGACAAAAATCAGAATCTATCCAAATTCCTGAAAAATCAATAAATCCAGTATCAGTCAACTTCTACTTTTTTTTCCAATATCCAATAAAAGAATTAAAAAATCCGATCTGAATAAAAATCCAACATCCGTAAAAAAGTTGAACCAAAGAATACCATCTATCCAATCCTTTTAAAAAACTAAACAAACCAGTAAAATTATTTTTACCGGTGGAGATAAAACTCCGTAACCAAATCCCCATTGAACCTGTTGAAACAGGAAAAAAAATTGCTTCTGCATTGTTGATTTTTTCAACTTTGCAGAAGTTTTTTATTTTACTAATATCTTGCAGGCTCATATGTTTATCGACCAGCAAAACATTTCCACTACAAAAAAATATTCAGCAATTATTTCGCTTGTGCCTTCGCAAACTGAACTTCTTTACTATTTAGGTTTGGAAGTTGAAGTAATCGGTATCACGAAATTTTGTGTTCATCCACAGAAATGGTTTAAAAATAAAACACGCATTGGTGGAACAAAAACGTTGAATATTAATAAAATTAAAAATCTGCAGCCTGATTTAATAATTGCCAACAAAGAAGAAAATGTAAAAGACCAGGTTGAAGAATTAGCGGCCCATTTTGATGTTCTGTTAACGGATGTAAATAACCTCGAGGATGCTTTAAGTATGATAAAAGCGATTGGAAAATTTACTGGCAAAACTGCTAAAGCCTTATCCCTCGCCGAAGAAATTCAATTAAAATTCCAGAAACTTAATGATTCTAATTCGCATAAAAGAAAAATAAAATCAGCTTATTTAATTTGGAAAGAACCTTATATGGCGGCAGGCGGAAACACATTTATAAATGACATGATGCGCTATTGCGGCCTCATAAATATTTTCACTAACCTAGAAAGATACCCGAAAATAAATCATGAAGATTTGCAAGGGTGCGAATTGATATTATTATCTTCTGAACCCTACCCTTTTAAAGAAAAACATGCACTTGAACTGCAGCAGCAAATTCCAAATGCAAAAATAATTCTTGCTGATGGCGAAATGTTTAGCTGGTACGGCAGCAGGCTGTTGCTGGCGGCAGGTTACTTTAAACAAATCCGTAAAGAAATTGAGCTGTTACATTAGAAATCTTCTTAATTCTGACGCAGTTAGTTGAAAATTATTGATCCCTAAACCGATTGTATTGTCTTTTTCTCATTTTCATGTAGGTTTGCATACATTCTAAAAAAAAATCTAAATGGCTTCAACAAAAACTTCCGAATTATTAGGCGACAAGGCCGAAGGCTTATTGACACATAAGTGTATCATTGACAAGTCAACACTTACTCTTCCATCACCAACATATATTGACGATATTTTCGTGGATAGTAACCGCAACAACCGCGTTGTTGGAAGCTTGCAAACGCTGATGAGCCATGGACGGCTGGCTGATACAGGATATTGTTCTATTTTTCCTGTGGACCAGGGCGTAGAACACACTGCTGGTGCATCATTTTCACCCAACCCAATTTATTTTGATCCTGAAAATATAGTCAAGCTGGCGGTTGAAAGTGGCTGTAACGGCGTGGCATCTACTTTTGGAGTATTGGGTATTTTAAGTAGAAAATATGCGCACAAAATTCCTTTCATAGTAAAAATCAATCATAATGAATTGATGACCTATCCTAATAAATTTGATGAAGTAATGTTTGGCACTGTTAGAAGCGCCTACAATATGGGTGCGGTGGGTATTGGTGCAACAATTTACTGGGGCAGCCAGGAAAGCAATCGCCAATTGATAGAAGTAAGTGAAGCTTTTGAACTGGCGCACGAATTAGGCATGTGCACCATACTTTGGTGTTATACAAGAAACAATGCCTTCAAAGTTGGCGACGTGGATTATCATACTTCTGCAGATCTCACCGGCCAGGCAAACCACCTTGGCGTAACCATACAAGCAGATATTATCAAACAAAAAATAGCAACCAATAACGGCGGATTTAATGCAGTAAAATTTGGGAAAACTTCCAAGCTGGTTTATGAGAAGTTATCTACGGATCATCCAATTGATCTTTGCCGCTACCAGGTTCTTAATTGCTACAGTGGTAAAATCGGCTTGATAAACAGTGGTGGAGAAAGTAAAGGAGATGCAGATTTAGTGGAAGCGGTAGAAACTGCTGTAGTAAATAAACGTGCCGGTGGCATGGGATTGATTCTTGGGAGAAAGGCTTTTCAAAGGCCTTTTAAAGAAGGTGTTCAATTATTAAATGCAACGCAGGATGTATATTTGGATGAAAGCATAACAATAGCTTAATAAAGTTGCTGACCAGTTAAACGCAAATCGAGAAATACAAAGAGCGTATGAAACAGGAAGAAGATTTTGATGCCAACCTTGCTGGTGAAGAAGGTGACACTGAAGAGACCAAGCGAAGATGGTTCCGAAGAATCAAAAAAGGAATTACTACTTCTACTAAAGATAAGAAAGAACCGCCTGATGGGCTATGGACGAAATGCCCATCCTGCCGGTATACCTGTACGGTGACTGAATTACGTGAAAATTTTTTCGTATGTCCAAAGTGCGAATACCATCACCGCATTGGCAGCGCTGAATATTTTGAAATTCTCTTTGATAATGAGAGCCACGAGGAACTTTTTGGCAATATTAAATCAAAAGATTTTTTAGGCTTCGTTGACCTTAAGCCTTACGCTCAAAGGCTTAAAGAAACCTACGCGAAGTCTACCATTCACGATTCAATAACAGTGGCGCACGGAAAAGTAAGTGGCCATGAACTGGTGATCGCTTGTATGGATTTCGAGTTTATTGGCGGCAGCCTTGGAAGTGTGATGGGAGAAAAGATTGTGCGTGCCTGCGATTATTGCATGGAGCATAAAATTCCTTTTATGATCATCAATAAAAGTGGTGGCGCCCGAATGATGGAAAGTGCATTTTCATTAATGCAACTCGCTAAAACTTCCGGCTCGCTTTCGAAAATGTCTGATGCGAAAATTCCTTATATCTCACTTTGTACTGATCCAACTTTTGGAGGAACGACGGCTTCCTTTGCGATGCTTGGAGATATTATAATGGCCGAGCCCGGCGCTCTTATTGGGTTTGCGGGCCCTCGTGTAATAAAAGAAACTATAAAGAAGGACCTTCCACCCGGATTTCAGCGAAGCGAATTTTTGCAAGAGCATGGTTTCCTTGACTTTATTATACAAAGGAAAGAACTTAAAGGCAAGCTGGCACAGCTTTTAACTTTATTTGCAAATTAATTTTATAACTTGTTTATCGCTTTCGTCCCGAAAGAAAGGAGGAAGTACGCATTGTTGATTTAAATTTTATCAGCCTTTTTATTCCTTATGGAGTTAAGCAACAGGAAAGCATATTACGAATATAATTTTGAGGCTAAATATATCGCCGGTATTGTATTGAGCGGAACCGAGATTAAATCGTTGCGTTCAGGCAAAGCAAGTTTTAATGATAGCTATTGTCTTTTTTTTAAGGGAGAACTTTTTGTAAAAAGTCTCCACATTTCCGAATATAGTTTTGGCAATATTCATAACCACGAGCCTATGCAGGAACGCAAGTTATTGATGCACAAAAAAGAATTGCGTAAACTGGAAAATAAAATAAAAGAAAAAGGTTATTCCATTATTCCTTTAAAAATTTTTATTGCAGAAAACGGTTTTGCAAAAATGGAAATTGGGTTAGGCCGCGGTAAAAAGATATACGATAAAAGAGAAACTATTAAAGAGCGCGAAAACGATCGTGACATCAAAAGAAAGTATGGGGTGTAAGCCACAATCAAAGGGAATTAAAAAAGGAAAAAAATTACTGTATAGCCCTAACATTCACTCAAACTAACGGGCACATTTATAGCAAGGCCGCCGTCAGATGTTTCTTTATACTTGCTGTTCATATCCATCGCTGTACTCCACATCGTTTTTATCACGTTATCCAAACTCACTTTAGCATAATCGGGTGCGCTTTGTAAAGCAAGCTGGCAGGCTGTTATGGCTTTTATGGCTCCCATTGCATTTCTTTCAATACAAGGAATTTGCACCAGGCCGTTTATAGGATCGCAGGTCATTCCCAAATGATGTTCCATGGCAATTTCAGCAGCCATCATCGCTTGCCTTTGTGAGCCACCAAGGCATTCAGTTAATGCAGCAGCAGCCATCGAAGACGACACGCCAATTTCGGCCTGGCAACCACCCATGGCTGCAGAAATAGTTGCACCCTTTTTGAATATACAACCCATCTCAGAAGCCGTAAGAAGAAACTGGATAATTTTATCAGGCTCGTTAGCATCAGAGAAAATAATATAATAAGCAAGAACGGCAGGAATAACACCGGCAGCACCGTTTGTAGGTGCAGTTACCACGCGTCCAAAAGCTGCATTTTGCTCGTTTACTGCAAGGGCAAAACAGCTTACCCAATCAAGAATATATTTGAAATCATTTCCCCCTTCCCTGATTACTTTTATCCAGGAATCAAAATCGGTGTATTCCTTTTCCTTAAGTAATTTTTTATTTAAAGCGGCCGCTCTTCTTTTCACATTCAAACCGCCGGGAAGCATTCCGAAAGTGTGACATCCTAAAAAAATTGATTGTTTCATCACCGACCAAATAATCAGCAAACCTTTACGGGTATCTTCCTCACTTCGCCAGGCATTTTCATTTTCCATAACCACTTCACTTATGCCCATACCCGTTTTCATACACCAATGTAAAAGGTCATCAGCATCATTTATGGGAAACGGCAATATCACGTTAGCATCATCATTCGGCTGCTCTCCTTCTTTATAAACAAATCCGCCACCGATAGAATAATAAGTCTCTGCAATATGATCGCCGGTAGTTAAAACCGCTAAAAACGTAAGTGCATTTGGATGGTACGGCAATGTTTCAGTAAATAAAAATTCAATGTCTTCATCGGGCTCAAAATCAATTTCATACTTGCCATTGAGCATCAATTTTTTCATCATTTTAATATCATTGATTTTCGAATCAATCATATTAACATCAAAGGTTACCGGGTCTTCCCCGCTTAAGCCAAGCTGCACGGCAATGTCCGTCCCGTGGCCTTTTCCCGTCTTCGCAAGAGATCCGTATAGCAAAATTTCCAACCTGCTGACCTCACTTAATAAATTGTTTTTTTGGAGGGAATTTAAAAAAAGATTAGCCGCGCGCCATGGGCCAAGTGTGTGGCTGCTGGAAGGTCCAACTCCAATCTTAAACATGTCAAATACTGAAATTGCTTCGTGGCTCACTTTAAATTTTTATAAAGTAAAGTTATACAAAAAGGCAGTGTATCGCCAGTTGTTTTAAACTTGCTTTTGCTACTAAAAAAGTGGGATTTTTATGTAGGTAAGGATTTTTTAAAAAGTTATAATTGAAATTTACTTCGATGCAATATTGCGCCATAAAAGCATAATGTTTTTTGCCATTCACTTTTATTGAATGTCAACAAGGTGAATCTTAAATATTAAATAAGAGTTTGCAGGCACCACCACGTTACCATAGCGATCCGTGGCTGGCACAGAGCCGTATGCTAACGAAGGAGGAATGTAAAGCGTTATATCTCCATCTTTTTTTATTAATGGAATTCCCTTTTGCCAACCGATAATAAGCTGGCCTAACGGAATTGTAACCGGCACAGGTTGAGGAGGAGTTACTGTAGAATCTATACCGGTGGCATCAAAAGTTTTACCAGTAAAAAAAGTGCCTTTATACGTTACCGTTACATTAGAACATAAATTCATTACCGAAGTGCCGGAACCTTGCTGATTGATTGTATAAAAAAATCCTGCAGTATTTTGAATGGCTGTAATTCCTGAATCTTTTAGGAGGGTTCGCAGAGAATCAATCTCCGCAGCGGGCGCTATTGTTTTTGATTCACTATAGGAACATGTGCCGATTTTTTTGGCACAACTTATAATTACGAGGGAAGCAATAACTAAAACCGAAAAGATCTTTCTCAACATCATTAGTAATTTTTTGTTTGCAAATAAGAGAGTAAAAAATACTAAAATGCTGCATCTTCTTTTTTCTCTTTAAATTTTAATTCTTTATAAAGTTGTTCATTGTTCTCCCACTTAAATCTCATTCTGAAGATTGAAAAAAAAACGGCAACCCCAAACACGCCAATAGTTATAAGAATGATTTCAGAATTTGAGATGTAAATCATATTCTTATACCAGCCATGAAATATAACCGCCAATAGAACAGGAAGCGCAAATATAAGCCCTAGTGGCATTCCGGCAGCTACCTGTGTTACGAAACTTTTTTGTTTTTCCCTGTTTTTCTCCCAAAACTCAATAAAAAGCTTTTCATCTTTTGTAAGCATGATGCAAATTTAACGCGTAATTATTCCGATAAAAAATTTCAATGGATCCTTGCTGTTTTGCATTTTTTGGAATTCGCTCAATAAAATGTAGGTTTGCTTTCATTAAAAATAAATCCGTGAAAATTGAGCAGGCTCTTGTACTGTATTTATTAAAACATAAACAACTTTCTCTTCAGAGAATTGGCACTTTTAAAATTGATGGTGCTATACCGGATAATACAGACAATGACAAGCCATTTATAATTCCACCCGATGCCATTTCATTTCAGTATGATGCCAAAACGGGTGAAGATGATGATCTTATTGCCTTTATCGTTCAAAATACAAAGAAAATAAAACCTCTTGCTTCGGCAGATCTTGACTCATTTTTAACGCTGGGGCTTCAATTTATAAATATTGGGAAACCATTTTCTATTCAAAATCTCGGCACCCTAGAAAAATTAAAAACCGGCGGACTCGAATTCAGGCCCGGGCCATTGGTACAACGGGTGGAAGCGCCCAAAGTAAAGATTGAAGATGAAGGGGCTGAAAAACATGAGGAAAATCTTTTCAACGATTACCAAAGAAAACCTGAAGGAAATGGAAAGTTGATTTTGATAGTTGCAATTATTGTGATTTTAGGAATTGGCGCCTGGGCCGCATGGCATTACGCTTTTAGTAAAAATGGTGAGGAATCAACAACCACGTCAGAGACAATAATTCCCGTAACAGATTCAAGCGCCATTAAAAAAACTGATTCAATAAATGCTGCTAAGCTTTCATCAGATACTACCCTGGCTTTACAAAAAAACCTTGCAGATAGCGTCACTTTCAAAGTAGTGGTAAAAGAAACCAATAATAAAGCAGTCGCAATGGCGCGAACGGAAATATTGAAGAGTTACGGAAGAAATGTAATTATGTACACGACAGATTCTATAACTTTTAAAGTAGCACAAATATTTACTGCGCCTCTTTCAGATACAGCAAAAATTTTAGATTCGCTTAACAGGTATTATTACAGGGGAAAAGCTTACATAGACCTTCACTGATATTTTTTATAACGCGAGTAAATGATTTAAGTTATTTCATCTTCAAAAAATTTATTTCAGAAAAAATTCGTTTACAAAGTAGCCTATAACGGTTAATGATAAACGCTTTACACCGACTTTTTCATTACGGATTTTCAACAGTTTTCGTTTCCGCAAGCTGAGCATCATCGGGTTCATTTTTAAAGTCCCTGTCCAGGGAATAAAGTGAAGCCCCGGAAGCATTTGCACCTCCCGCTATTTTCAATTTATCCAGCATATTCATTACCATGGTTTCTTCTTCTGTCTGTTCTTTTACAAACCACTGCATAAAATTCCAGGTCGCCCAATCTTGCTCGTCCATACTCATTTTCACAACTTTATAAATACCATTTGTATTCTCAACTTCATGCTCAAAAGTTTTTTCAAAGCAATCCTGAACATTTGCCGGGTCAGCAGGCGGGGCGCCAATTGCCTGGATATTTACTTTCGCCCCACGTTCCAGTATATATTCCAGAATTTTCATCATGTGGGTTCTTTCTTCATTTGCATGACGAAAAAGAAAATTAGCAATTCCTTCTAATCCCTGGCTGGTGGCCCATGAGCCATAGGAAAGATAAATCTGCGAAGCAAAAGCCTCTCTTGTCATTTGCTCATTCAGTGCTGCACGCAGTGTTTCACTTAGCCTGTTTGTATTCATAAATAAATATTTTTAATGCTGAAATTTTATAAATTTATTTGATAATTTTTTAAATTCATAAAATAAATAATGAAACGTACTAATTTCCGTTGGGTAAAATAAAATAAAAGTGTTCGCTGTTTTAAATTTGATCTTCGTTTTTTTACTTGCACGCTTTTAAATTAAAA
The DNA here is from genome assembly GCA_038245055.1 of Chitinophagales bacterium. Lineage (GTDB taxonomy): Bacteria > Bacteroidota > Bacteroidia > Chitinophagales > Chitinophagaceae > Ginsengibacter. The sequence goes on from JBBRSV010000001.1 coordinate 111,334, forward strand.
ATTATGAGCAAAAAAATAATTGTTACAGGTGCCGCCGGCAATATGGGACTCGCAGTGGTAAAAAAATTTATTAGTGAAGGAGCTATTGTTATTGGAACGGTTACAATGCGCGACTTAGATAGATTTACGTTTACTAATGAAAATTTTGAAAACGTGATTGTAGACCTGGCGAATGAGGAAAGTGCTCAAAAATTTGTAGAAGATGCAATTAAGAAATATGGAAATATAGATGCAGCTGTACTAACGGTCGGAGGCTTTGCAATGGGTAAAATAGCGGAAACAAAAACAATCGATATCAATACCCAATACCAGTTAAATTTTGAAACTGCATACAACATTGCAAGGCCTGTATTTGTACAAATGCTTAAACAAAAATACGGTCGTATATTTTTGATTGGCTCACGGCCAGGCATGGACGCAGCAAAAGGAAAAGGTATGATTGCTTATAGTTTATCAAAGTCGTTAATTTTTCATTTAGCAGAACTTATGAACCATGAGGCCAAAGGGACTAATGTAGTAACCAGCGTGATTGTTCCAAGTACTATCGACACGCTGCAAAACCGGCAAGCCATGCCAGCTGCGGATTCTAGTAGCTGGGTAACACCCGAAAAGATAGCAGGCATTATCTATTATTACTGTAGTGACGATGCCGATTCTTTAAGAGAACCTGTAATCAAGATTTATAATAACTCCTAAAAATAATGGATTTGTAGAAAAAAGTTATTTTGAAAAGAAGGTTAATTAAAATTATAATTTGCTGATCGCACACTTAATATGTAGAAATTAAGCCCCGGAAATTTAATTATTTTCATTTAAGAAAATGGGCTTGGTTTTATTTTGTTTTAATATTTTTTAGCCTTCATGTGGCCGGGAAAACCGGCTGGTTGCAAAATACATCAACCTGTTTTTTGGAGAAGTGTTTCTATTTTCTTTTCCAGCAACCCAAGATTAAATGGCTTTTCTATTGCATCATCAACTGGTAATTTGCGGGTAGCTTCCCTGAAAGTATAGCCTGTCATAAGTAGCATAGGGACAAACTTCTTATCCAAATACAATTTCAATTTTGAAATTAAAATGCTATGTGTTACATCAATAAATATTAAATCAGGATCAAACTTTTTAATGATGGTAAATACTTCATCAGAATTTCCTGTGAATTTTACCTGGTAGGCTTTTTTCTCCAGCCAATTTTTCAGGAGCGTCATTGTATCGAAATCATTATTTA
>JBBRSV010000002.1:0-90552 GCA_038245055.1 Chitinophagales bacterium
TCGCCATGGAATGGTGTTACGCCAACTGATTTGGTTTTTCCTTTTTTTCTTTTCGCGGTTGGCAATGCGTTGGCGTTTGTAATGCCAAGGCTTGAAATTGCAGGCCCGTCAGTATTTTGGAAAAAAATTATTAAAAGAACTGTTCTTATTTTCTTAATTGGATTGTTCCTTAACTGGATGCCATTTATAAAATGGGAGGATAATCATTTAGCGTTTAAGCCCTGGCGTTATATTGATGCAAACGGGCAAGATACAGGCATAAGAATTTTAGGTGTTTTGCAACGAATAGCGTTGGCATATTTTTTAGCATCTGTTATTATTTATTTCTTTAAGCTGCGGGGTGCATTTTTTATTGCCTGTATTATCCTTTTGGGCTATTGGTTTTTGTGCCTGGCGGGTAATCCTGTAGATCCGTTTAGTTTGACCGGTTGGTTTGGGACCAATATAGATAAAGCGATTTTAGGAGACGGCCACATGTATCATGGCGAATATTTAAATGGGCATCCTGTAGTATTTGATCCCGAAGGATTCATGAGTTTATTTGGCGCAATAGTGCAAGTGATCTTCGGATATCTTATTGGAGATTATATTATCAAAAAAGGGAAAACTCCGGAAATGGTGAATGGTTTATTTGTTGCCGGAGCAGTTTTTCTTTTCGCGGGGTACGCATGGGATATGGTTTTCCCTATCAATAAAAAGATATGGACAAGTTCTTATGTGGTGTATACTACCGGGCTTGCTTTAGTTATTCTTGCGGTGATGATCTACCTGATTGAATTAAAAAATAAAAGAGGCTGGCTGACAAGGTTCTTCGATGTGTTTGGAAAGAACCCACTTTTTATTTTTATGCTTAGCGGTTTTTTACCACGTGCACTTGGGCTCATAAGAATTCCAACTAATGAAATTGATAAGGCCGGTAAGCCTGTTTTTCTTTCGCCGTTTGGTTGGTTTTATGAACATATTTGTAAGCCGATTTTTCCTGGCAATTTAAACAATGGATCTTTATTGTATGCGCTTTGCATGATCACATTTTTATGGCTGATCGTGTGGTGGATGGACAAAAAGAAAATCTATGTAAAGGTTTAATTTGAAGATGTTTGAATAAGTATCGGACTTTGCAATGAAACCGTATTATTTTAATAATTTAATTTTATAGGCGGTCTTAAATTGAATTGATTCTCCGGATTCAAGGGTTTTAAATCCCATGCCGTTATTGAAGGCATCAGGCGCGCCGCTCAAATTTTCTATTGCAATACTTTTACGGTGAGGCGGAATATAAATTTGCAAATAAGGATAAGATTTATCGGGATAAATTTCAACTTCAATTTTTTTTGTGGGGTTTCGTAACACACACAATGGCTGGCAGGCATCCATGTTTAGCGTAAAACAATTATCAAAAAAAGTATCATCAATTTTTTTTAAAGAATTGAATTCAACATACGGAATTAAATTTTGCGTCGGTATCAATTCACTATTAAATTCTACCATTTCCTTTGATTGAAATTCCAATTGTAAATCATCAACACTATTACCCAGGTTGAAATAAGGATGCCAGCCATCCTGCATAGGAATCAATCCCGCATCTTTATTAATGCATTCGGTAGTCACTGAAAGTTTATGTTCATTTTCTAACGTCCACGTAACTATGCAATCATAACTAAAAGGGTAACCTGCGTCTTCTCCTTTATATTCATATTTCATAGTTATAGAAGCGTGAATTTCATTTGCAGTTTCACCGGTGATGGTAAATATTTTGTCATACAATATTCCATGTATGGCATTTTTTTCAAGATAAAATTGTTCGATGGTGTATTTTTTTTCTCCAAAATGATAAGTACCATGATGTAACCGGCAAACAAACGGCGAAAGTTTTGAGCCCAGAAATCCTTTGGATTCCAAATTCGCAGTAAAGTCATCAACGCTTTGATAGCTCTCAATTACATTGATCGGATTATTATTATTTATTACTGCAAATTCATGAAGAATTGCTCCGCAGTATGGGATTATGGTTGCAGAAGTTTTTGTGCTGTCATCTTTTAAAATAACTTTTTCAAAGCCATTCTCTTTTATTTTGGAAATTGAAAACATAAAACAATTTACTGAAGATTCTCTAATTGGATTTTAAAATCTTCATTACGACTTTCTCTTCAGGGGTAAGATCGGCCTTGTTATCGTTTTTTTCAATTTCGTCCAACTCCGCAATATATTTTTCCAGCTTGCCGCTTTCGTATAATGATAATATTAATGGATGAACATAGTATTTTTTACACACTGTTCTTGTGTTGCCTAAATGTTCTGATACGATGTCAAGCGCTTCTGCAATACGGCGCTTGGTTTCGGTTTTTGTTTCACAACATCCAATCGATTTTAAGGCAAGAAAAGCCTGGATTGTTCCCGCCCAGGTCCTAAAATCTTTTGCAGTAAAATCCGCGCTACTTATTTCCCTGATATAATCATTAACAAGCCCCGAATCTATCTTGTGATGGTTTCCTTCATCATCGTAAAATTGAAAGAGTTCTTTCCCCGGAACATCCCTGCATTTTTTTATGATGTTTGCAAGCTTTTTATTTTTGAGAGTAATATTATGAGAAACTCCTTTCTTTCCAATGAATGCAAAACTTACGGCGTGGCCATTAAATTTTACATGTTTATCTTTTAATGTTGTCAATCCAAAGGAGCCATAAGTTTTTTCATAAAAACTATTTCCAACTCTTATGTTAGTCCTTTCCATCAAACTTACCACCGCAGCCAATACTTTTTTTAAAGTTAAACCTGGTGTGCTGATATCTTTTTCAAGATGAAGTCGCATATCAGGAAGTACTTTACCAAAATCTATCAGCTTGTAAAATTTCGTATGGTTGCGTAATGAATTCCAATGCGGATGATATTTGTATTGTTTCCTGTTTTTTACATCATATCCTGTTGCCTGCAAATGACCGTTTTGCTTGTTGCAAATCCACACCTTTGTCCATGCGGGAGGAATTACTAAATGTTTTATTCTTAATAATTCTTCGTCGTCCTTAATTTTTTCTCCATTAAAAAAATAATCAAACTTATCTCCATGCTTCTTTCTTTCAATACCGGGTTCTTTGTCCGTTACGTAAATAAGGTTAGCAGCCCGTGCAGTTTTTTCTTCATCCTTTACAATGTTTCTTAATTTACTTTTAGAAAATTTTGGCAAGTCTAGAGCTACGTCGTTCATTATTTTAAGTTGCTTCTATGAGGAAATTATTCTACGAAAAATTTAAGGATACAAAAAAAGGCAGGCATTAAGCCTGCCTGAAATATTAAAGAGCGTTGTTATTCATCGGTTTCATTTGCTTCTAAAAAATCTTCTTCACCGTTTGCGTTTTTCACAACTTTCTCATCATCATTAATATTTTTTTTATGCTTTTTACCACTCATTGCGGCAAGATGAAGCTGTGTGTTGCTTCCTGCGGAAACGCCGCTCGTCAGGTGTGTATCATTTGTCTCTGTACCCAGTTCATTGCTTCCCGAAGATGGTTGGGTTATTTGCTCTCTATCTGCCATGATTAAAAAATTTAAGGTGGATAATACTTTATCAATGAAAATTATATGCCAACAATCGGGGAAACATTTTATAACCACCTTTTAACAATGGATTGCGTTATTTTGAAGATGAATTATCTTGCTCACGCATTTCTTTCTTTTAATAATGCCGACCTTCTTGCGGGTAATATGATCAGCGATTATGTTAAAGGAAAAAAGAAATTTGACTATTCTACAGGTATTCAAAAAGGTATTCAATTGCACAGGCTTATAGATGAATTTACCGACTTTCATGAAGTAACAGCGCGGGCAAAAGATTTTTTCAGGCCACAATATCGTTTATATTCAGGGGCTTTTGTAGATGTGATTTACGATCATTTTCTTGCGCTTGATAAAAACCAATTTAACGAACGTCAAAACCTTGAACACTTTTGTGAGGAAACTTACCAGCTGCTGGAAAAGGATTTTCAATTTTTTCCACTTCAATTTCAAAAAATTTTCCCTTACATGAAAATGCAAAACTGGTTGTATAATTACCAGTTTAAAGAAGGAATTCAAAAAAGTTTTCAAGGCCTTGTATACAGGGCTACTTATTTAGAGGAATCAGTTATTGCGTTTGAAATTTTTAATAAACATTACGAAGAACTTAAAAGTTGTTATGCCGAATTCTTTCCTCAACTAAAAGAATACGCCTTCAAAAATGCCCGCCAACTTTGGCCTGATTAAATCACTTTATATTTGCAAATCAAAAATAATTATGAAAAATCTTCTTGTCCTTTTTATAGCGCTGGTTTGTTTACAGGCTTCTGCGCAAAATAATTCTACTGAACCCATACCGCTTGATAAATCGCCCATGGATATGAGTTACTATCCGGCGAATTACCCGATACTTAAAATACAGGATAAAATAACAGAGCCTTTAGTAATGCGCCTTATATATAGCCGGCCGCAACTTAACGGCCGTAAGATTTTCGGAGACTTGCAGGAGTATGGAAACGTGTGGAGATTGGGTGCGAATGAAGCAACCGAAATAGAATTTTTTAAAGATGTAAAAATCAATGGAAAAAAAATCAAAAGTGGCAGGTATACTTTATATGCAATTCCTTATGCTGATAAATGGACGGTAATAGTAAATAAGGATACGGATACCTGGGGAAGCTTTCACTATGATCAATCAAAAGACGTAGTTCGGATTGATGTACCTGTAATTAAAAATCAAATTACCGAAGCAATGACTATTACGTTTGATAAATCACAATCTGGCGCCGCTATGAATATGTACTGGGATTCAGTAAAAGTTTCTTTGCCAATTATGTTTTAATATTTTCAATTCAAGGCTATTAATATTCGTTTTTTTTCTTTAATAATAACCTGCAAATGCAGGACTAAAACCTAAATCATTTTGAAACTCGCAACTAAATTGATTCATGCCGGCGCAGAGCCCGATCCTTCAACAGGTGCAATCATGACGCCCATATTTCAAACATCAACCTTTGTACAGGAAAGCCCTGGTGTAAACAAAGGATATGAATATGCAAGAACGCAAAACCCTACAAGAGGTGCGCTGCAAGAAGCTTTGGCGGCAATTGAAAATGGTAAATATGGGCTTTGCTTCGCGAGCGGATCGGCTGCAACCGATGCGGTGATAAAATTATTAAACCCGGGTGATGAGGTTATTGCAGCAAATGATATGTACGGCGGAACTTATAGAATGTTCACGAAAATTTTTCAAAAGTATGGCTTGAAATTTCACTTTATTAACATGCAGGATGCAAATGAAATTTCAAAATATATCAATAAGAACACAAAGTTGATTTGGACGGAAACGCCTACCAACCCGATGATGAACATTACGGATATTGCAGCCGTAGCCGCAATTGCAAAGCCACATAATATTTTACTTTGTGTAGATAATACTTTTGCTTCACCTTTTTTACAGAACCCGCTGGACCTGGGCGCAGATATCGTTTTACATTCTGCTACAAAATATCTTGGCGGCCACAGTGATTCGGTACATGGTTGTTTAATCGTGAATGATAAAAGCTTAAATGATCAATTAGCATTTATACAAAATAGCTGCGGAGCGGTTCCTGGCCCACAAGATTGTTTTTTAATTTTAAGAGGATTAAAGACGTTGCATGTAAGGATGCAAAGGCATTGTGAGAATGGTGAAAAAATAGCGCGGTGGCTTAAGCAAAATCCTAAAGTTGATAAAGTATTGTGGTGTGGCTTTGAGGAGCACCCAAATCATGCTATTGCAAAAAAGCAAATGCGTGGCTATGGTGGCATGATGAGTTTTACTTTAAAAGATGATAATATTGATGCTGCATTTAAAGTGCTTTCAACAACAAAGCTTTTTGCCCTTGCAGAAAGTCTTGGTGGTGTAGAAAGCCTTATTGGTCACCCTGCGAGTATGACTCATGCAAGCATACCAAGAGAAGAGCGATTAAAAACAGGGTTGGTAGATTCGTTGATCAGGTTGAGTGTTGGCATTGAAGACGCTGATGATTTGATTGCAGATTTAAATAATGCGATTGGATAATGCTTATTCATGTAAAGTACTTTTTTCACGAAACTTTTCAATCGACACCGCTATTCTTAAATCAATAAATACACCAGGAAATTTAAGTGTGTGATAGAAAAAAAGATAAGAAGCGATCTCAAAGAGTTCCTTGATCAAAAAGTAATTCAGTTTAATAATTCTTCCTTTATTGCAGATGATCCGGTATGCATTCCGCATTTATTTACAAAGAAACAGGACATAGAAATTGCGGGTTTTTTTGCCGCAATATTTGCGTGGGGCATTCGTAAAACTATTATTAATAAGTGTAGGTTGCTGTTACAATTAATGGATAATTCGCCTTACGATTTTTGTGTAAATCACAGTAATGAAGACTTGAAAAGATTAGAGAAATTTTGTCACCGCACTTTTAATGATACTGATCTTTTGTATTTTGTTTCTTTTTTTAAATTTCATTATTCAAAATATAAAACGCTTGAATCTGCTTTTTTTAATAAAGAAACATTGGCCCAGGAAAACGTTGTAGAAGCAGCATTAAATTATTTTTTTTATTATTTTTTTTCAATTGAATATGTTCCGTCGCGAACAAAAAAACATATTGCGTCGCCTGCCAAAAATTCCAGTTGTAAAAGATTAAATATGTACTTGCGCTGGATGGTTCGTAATGATGATAAGGGTGTTGATTTTGGTATTTGGAAAAAAATTTCGCCATCAGAATTAATCTGTCCTGTAGATGTACATGTGGCAAGAGTTGCCAGGCATTTTAATCTTTTAAAAAAAAAACAAGTGGATTGGGAAGCAGCGGTGTCATTAACAAATGAACTTAGAAAATTTGATAAAAAAGATCCAGTGAAATATGACTTTGCTTTATTTGGCTTAGGTGTTTTAGAAAAATACTGATGGATTTTTTTTAATTTTTTTGAGGTAGTAAATTGTAAAGATTATGCAACATGAAAGCCAACTTTCGGTTTCTCAAAAAATTATTGCCACTACCAACTTAATAGTTGACAACCCTTCAGAAGAAATTCGTAACCAGCTCATTTTTTACATTAACGAATTAATTAATGCTGATTTTGATAGTTTGGTTCAGCTTCTTTATAGAATAGATGTAAATGAAAAAAAATTGACACTTCTTTTAAAACAAAGCCCCGGCATTGACGCAGCTCCATTAATTGCAAATCTTATTATCAGCAGGCAACTACAAAAAATTGAAACAAAAAAGAATTTTAGCAAGAGAGAAAAAACAGAAGATGATGATAGTTGGTAAAGAGTGATTTTGTATCTTAGTTTCAATGGTGCTTGAAGTAAACGATAAAAAATCACGCAAAGAATTTCTGTTATTGCCCCACCTTTTGTATAAAGATGACCCCAATTTTATTTCTGCCCTGGATAAGGATATCGAATCAATTTTTAATCCCGTAAAAAATAATTTTTACAATCATGGAATTTGCAAAAGATGGATTTTAAAAAACGATACTAAAACAATCGGGCGCATAGCTGCTTTTATCAACTTTGAAAAAAATAAAAATTCCGATTTTTTAATTGGCGGCATTGGGTTTTTTGAATGCATAAAAGATGAGGAAGAAGCCTTTAAACTTTTTGACACAGCGAAAGAATGGCTGCAAAAAAATTATGCGAAGGCAATGGATGGCCCGGTTAATTTTGGTGAGAACGATAAGTATTGGGGTTTATTGATCGAAGGGTTTATGCCACGAAGCCTCGGCATGAATTATAACCATCAATATTACAAGTCGTTTTTTGAGAACTATGGTTTTAAAACACTTTACGATCAGTTCACTAATGTTATTCATGTTGCCAGGCCTTTCCCCGAAAGGTTTACAAAAATTGCTGATTGGATTGGTACTAAACCGGAATATTCTTTCGTGCATTTTGAAATGAAAAAGTTTGAGAAGTTTGCGAAGGATTTTATGGAAATATACAATGATGCCTGGAGTGAGTTTGAAGATTTTACACCGATAAAACTTCAGACAATCAAAAACTCTTTTGAAGAAATGCGGCCTATAGTTGACGAAAAAATAATTTGGTTTACCTATCACCATGAAGAACCTATCGCTTTCATTTTTGCCGTTCCTGATATTAATATTATTTTAAAACCTTTGAAGGGGAAACTTCATTTTTTGAATAAGATCAAATTTCTTTGGCTTAAGAAAACTACGACTATTCATCGTATACGCTTTATCGTTATGGGCTGCAAAAAGAAATTTCAAAATAAAGGAATTGAAAGCGGTATGATAAGAAAACTTCAGCTTGAAGTAATACCAAGAAATACCATTACAGAAGCAGAACTTGCGTGGGTAGGAGATTTCAATAAAAAAATGTTGGCAATTCATGAAGCTACGGGAGCCGTGCGGGAAAAAGTTCACAGGACGTATCGAAAAATATTTTGAAAAATATTTATTTCAACATTAGTTTTTGCACCGCTTCTTTATCTTCTTTTTCTTTTTTTAAATCGAATGCGGTACCAAAAACTTTATCCCAAAAGTGCGTACTTACTCCAAACCCTTTTTTGTCATTTTTATAATGATGTAAATAATGATTGCGCCAAATAGGTTTTAGCCATTTAAAAGGAGGAGGCCATGCATGAATTGCATAATGCATACTTGCATAAAAAAGGTAGCCTAAAATAAAGCCTGGGAAAAATACAAATACATTATTGCCGATTAACGAAAACATTATTATAAAAATTATAGCAGACAAAATAATGCTTGGTAATGCAGGCATAAACAAGCGCTGCCGGTCCCTGGGAAATTCATGGTGATTGCCATGCATGAGGTAAGAAATTTTTTGTGTGTGTGGATTATCGCTTATCCAATGAAAAACAAAACGATGAATAATGTATTCAAAAAAAGTCCAGAATAATATTCCTCCTGAAAATATTAACGCGATACTTCTTCCGGAAAAATTGTAATGTGATGAGGCGTAATATGGAAGATAGATTATGAAAGGCAGATACATCATCCAAATAGCGAGTGGATGCGTTTTTGTAAAAAATTCCAGGTATCGATTTTTGAAAAGTTGAGCCTGCCCTTTGTTATAAATTTTTTCGAAAATCATATTGAGCCATTTACCTATGTAAATTTATAACAAATGCGAAAAATATTTTATTCGTATTTAAAAAATATTCCAAATTTAATATGCTTTCATGCCACCCCTTCACATAAGTTGTTCTTTGTAAATAATTTATCTTGTGGCCCTAATAAATATTTGCCGATGAAATTAGTTTCTTACCTAAAAGAGGATCATGCTCAATTAGCCTTTTTAGTTGATGGTATTTTGTATGATTCCGACAGGCTTCACCCGGATCTCCCCGTGAGTATGACCATGTTTTTAAATTATTGGGAAGATATTTTTCCTCTTGCTCATTCAATAAACAGGGGCCTTGTGGAAGGCACTAAAAAATTTACTGGTATTAGCATCGATGACGTTCAAATTCTTGCGCCTGTCCCTAACCCTACAAGTTGCCGCGATGGATATGCTTTTCGCCAGCATGTTGCCTCTGCGCGGCGAAACAGGCGGGCCGAAATGATTCCTGAATTTGATCAGTTTCCAATATTTTATTTTACCAATCACAATAGCATTCAAGGTCCGGGCGAAATTGTGTGCATGCCGGATCACTTTGAAAAACTGGATTTTGAATTAGAAGTAGCCATTGTTATTTGCAAGCCCGGAAGAAATATAAAAGCTGATGAAGCTGATGAATACATCGGGGGTTATATGATTATGAATGATATGAGTGCACGCGGCTTGCAGATGGATGAAATGAAATTGAACCTTGGACCTGCAAAAGGAAAGGATTTCTCAACCGCGATCGGCCCAATGTTAGTAACGCCTGATGAGTTGGAAGAATATAAGATTTCTGCAAAAGAGAATCACGTTGGAAATGCATATAACCTTACAATGAAATGTTTGGTTAACGGAGTACAGGTAAGTGAAGGAAACCTTGGCGACATGGACTGGACGTTTGCCGAAATTATTGAAAGATGTAGTTATGGTGTGCAATTGTTTCCAGGTGATGTGATAGGAAGCGGCACCGTTGGCACGGGTTGTTTTTTGGAGTTAAATGGCACCGGTAAATTGAATGACCCTGGTTTTAAAGAGCAATGGCTGAAAGAGAATGACGAAGTTGAAATTGAAATTGAACAATTAGGTAGGCTAAAAAATATAATTGTAAAAGATGAAAGTGATTTTTCGATTCTTGCTCTAAAAAAGAATCTTTAAATAATTATGTACAAGAGTTTTTTATTAAAGGATTTAAAACTAGTTGAAGCGCAAAGTTTTTTACATCATGCAATAGCGCCCCGGCCCATTTGTTTTGCATCCACCATTGACGCAAGCGGAAATGTAAACCTTAGCCCATTTAGTTTTTTTAATTTATTCAGCACCAATCCCCCGGTAGTTATTTTTTCACCCTCGCGGCGCTTAAGAGACAATACCACTAAACATACTTTGCAAAATGTTCTTGAAGTACCTGAAGTTGTAATCAATATCGTGAGTTATAATATGGTGCAGCAGGCAAGCTTAAGTAGTTGTGAATATCCAAAAGACACTGATGAATTTATAAAATCTGGTTTTTCAAAAGTTGCGTCTCAATTAATAAAGCCACCAAGAGTAAAAGAAAGCCCGGTGCAAATGGAGTGTAAAGTTATTGAGGTGAAATCATTAGGCAACGGCGGCGGCGCGGGTAACCTTGTAATTGCGGAAGTTTTATTAATGCACATTGATGAAAATATTTTGGGAACTGATGGCAGAATTGATCAGCAAAAGCTTGACCTCGTTGCGCGCCTTGGAGGAAACTGGTATGTAAGAATAAATAAAGAGAATTTATTTGAGGTTCAAAAACCAAACGTGCTTTTAGGCATTGGATTTGACCAACTTCCACAATCTGTAAGAACAAGTTCAATACTTACCGGCAACCAGCTTGCACAATTAGCGGGCGTTTACGAATTACCGGTCATTGATCCATCGTTTGAGGATAATGTTTTAAAAAATATCTTTCAATATTATTCCTTGAATCCGGAAGAAATGGAAAAAGAACTACATCTATACGCCGGCACTTTGCTTAATGAGGGTAAGGTAAACGAAGCTTGGCAGGTATTGCTGGCTCTTGCGTAAAAACAAGAATGATTTCTCCCAGGGCAAATTTTTAACTTTTTCAATAGAATCTGGTTGGGATTGTACGCTGTAATTTCACCAAATGAAATTATCGTTTCTATTTTTTCTGTTACTTCCTTCGCTGGGTTTCTCTCAAAATGATTATCCCTATAAAAATTTGGTAATGGAAAGCGGCGGCGTCCGTGGCCTTGCCTATTCCGGTGCGCTGGAAGTATTGGAGCAAAAGAATATTATTAAAAATGTTGAACGCGTTGCTGGTTCGTCGGCCGGTGCCATCGCAGGTTTGATGGTTTCTTTGGGTTATAATTCACATGAAGTAGATTCAATCTTGCAAAATTTAAAGATCCAGGAATTCAATGACGGCAAAGATATTTTTGGAAAAATAAGGAGAATTAAAAGAGAGTACGGAGTTTATAAGGGAGACAAATTTGAAAGCTGGCTCGCTGGTTTAATTTATCATAAAACCGACAATGCAAACATCACCTTTTTGCAACTGCACCAATTACATTTACAAAATAATGACTTCAAAGATTTCTATTGTACCGGCACAAATATCAGCAGGCAGCAACTAGAAATTTTATGCTGGGAAAAATGGCCTAATATGAAATTAAAAACTGCGGTTCACATCAGCAGTTGCATTCCATTTTATTTTAAACCCGTACCGGTTGATGGTGACGGAAATGAGGTTTCGCTAAAGGATACTTTATCTAATTTCGACTTATATGTTGATGGGGGAATGCTGTGTAATTACCCCGTAAACATGTTTGATTCATGCCTTGATGGCGGCAATCCCCTAATAAGCGAAAACGTAATTTATAATCCTGAAACCCTTGGCCTTAAGTTGGAAAGAGATCAACAAATAAAGGAATTTAACAGCAATAAAACAGAGATTGCGCCGTACCAAATTCATAATATGCGGCAATATACAAGCGCTGTGATGAACCTTATGATGGAAAATATGAACCGTAGATCTCCTAACCTTAGCAATGAAAAAGGACGCACGATTTATATTAGCTATGGTAATATTTCATCGAGAGTTAGAAAAATTTCTTTAGAAGAAAAAAAGATGCTGCACGATAATGGACTAACGGCTGCAACTAAATTTTTTAATGAACCCACAGCCCGGCGTTAGTAATATTTTTGTCGTTTGATTTAAATGAAGGTGTTTATTTTTCGCCTCTTTGCTCATCTCCGCTTCAAAAGTTACCTTTGGCAAAACTTTGACTTCTGTTTGTCACATTGGGGCAAATATTTTTATTTACAATTATGAATCATCCAATTTTATCAGAACAGGAACTTATCAGGAGAGATAAATTGAAAGAGCTTTCCAAATTAGGCATTAACGCCTATCCACCGGAATTATATCCGGTAAATACTACGGCGGCTTTTATAAAAAGTAATTTTAAAGAGGAAGAAAATAAACAGGATTTTGAACAAGTATGTGTGGCGGGAAGGATCATGAGTATTCGCGATATGGGCAAGGCTTCCTTTGCAGTATTGCAGGATTATAGTGGCAAAATTCAAATTTATGTTCGTAAAGATGATGTTACTAACGGGGAAGATAAGACGCTGTATGATATTGTTTGGAAAAAGTTATTGGATATTGGAGATATCATCGGTGTAAAAGGATATGTTTTTACAACCAAAACCGGCGAGACTTCGATTCACGTTTCAGAATTTAACCTTCTTTCAAAATCACTCCGGCCTTTGCCTGTAGTAAAAGAGAAAGACGGCGAAACTTTCGACGAGGTTACTGATGCAGAATTCCGATATCGCCAGCGTTATGCTGACTTGATTGTTAACCCGCATGTAAGGGAAATTTTTATCAAGCGGACGAAGATGATGAATGCAATTCGTAATTATTTAAACGATCACGGTGCACTTGAAGTAGATACACCTGTTTTGCAAAATATACCGGGAGGTGCTGCAGCGCGGCCTTTCGTGACGCATCATAATGCGCTTGATGTTCCCTTTTATTTGCGAATTGCTAATGAGCTTTTTTTGAAAAGGCTTATTGTCGGTGGGTTCGAATGGGTTTATGAATTTAGCCGCAACTTTCGTAATGAAGGAATGGACCGAACCCACAATCCTGAATTTACAGTGCTTGAATTTTACACGGCTTATAAGGATTATATCTGGATGATGGAAACAACGGAACAGTTGTTGGAAACTACCGCCGTGGCAGTTAATGGTTCTGCTAAAGTAATGAGTGGCGAAGTGGAAATTGATTTTACGGCTCCGTACAAAAGAATATCCATGTATGATGCCATAAAGGAATATACCGGGCTGGATGTAAGTGATAAAGACGAAGAAGGCTTGCGCGGAGTTTGCCAACAGTTAGGCATACACGCAGATAAAACAATGGGAAAGGGAAAATTGATTGATGAAATTTTTTCTGAGAAGTGCGAGCAACATTTTATTCAACCAACTTTTATAATTGATTACCCGGTGGAAATGAGTCCGCTTACCAAAAAGCACCGCAGTAAACTGGGGCTGGTAGAGCGTTTTGAGCTGATGGTTAATGGAAAAGAAATTGCCAACGCCTACAGCGAATTAAATGACCCATTGGAACAACGCGAGCGTTTTGAAGACCAGGTAAAGTTGATGGAACGCGGAGATACCGAAGCGATGTTTATCGATCACGATTTTTTGCGCGCATTAGAATATGGAATGCCGCCAACAAGCGGAATTGGCATTGGAATAGACAGGCTCTGCATGTTACTTACCAATCAGTCTTCTATACAGGATGTTTTATTGTTTCCTCAGATGAGGCCTGAGCGTAGTCGCGAAATGGAAAATGTGGAGAAAGAGGAAGAAAAGGCGAAATAAGATTAAACTACTTTTTCCTTTTCTTCAAATTGCATTTTGTGCAAATTATAATAATGTCCTTTTAGTGAAAGAAGTTCCTGGTGCGTTCCGGTTTCCTTTATTTTTCCTTTGTCAAGAACAAGTATTTTATCGGCCTTTCGAATTGTTGAAAGCCGGTGCGCAATTACAATGGATGTGCGCCCCTGGATTAATGTATCAATGGCGTGTTGGATCAACACTTCGCTTTCGCTATCTATTGACGACGTTGCTTCATCTAAAATTAAAATGGCAGGGTTAAAAAGCAGCGCTCTTATAAATGATAATAGTTGCCTTTGCCCTAACGAAAGGGTTGCTCCTCTTTCCATCACATTATAATCGTAATCGCCGGGTAATTGCATAATAAAATCATGTACGCCAATCATTTTTGCAGCCTCAATAACTTTGTCTTTGGTGATAGAAGTATTTCTCAACGTGACGTTATCATAAACAGAACCGCCAAATAAAAATACATCCTGGAGCACGACGGCAATTTTACTTCTTAAAAAATCAAGATTGTAATTTTCAATATTTTTATCATCAATTTTTATCGCGCCTTTATTGATATGATAGAGCCTGTTGATCAGGCTTATGATAGAAGTTTTTCCACTGCCGGTATGCCCCACAATCGCCAGCGTTTCGCCGGGCTTAATGGTAAAAGAAATATTTTTCAGAACATATTCTTCTTCAATATAGGCAAACCAAACCTTATCAAAATCCACCTTACCTTCAATAGCCACTTTATCAATTCCATCTTGTGTTTCGGGTGTTACATCGGGATTATCCAAAACTTTAAAAACTCTTTCGCTTGCCACCATACCCATCTGAAGCACATTAAATTTATCAGCTATCACCCTTAGTGGCCTGAACAATAAATTCAGGTACATAATAAAAGCAATAATTACCCCGGCATTAAACGCATTATTGGCACCCCACCAAACCAGCAAACCTGTTGAAAATGCCAGCACGATTTCTACCACGGGGAAAAAAACAGAATAAGCAAGTATCGCATTTATATTGGCATTCCGGTGTTGCTTATTAATCTCTTTAAATTTTTTAAATTCTTTATCTTCTACCGCAAATGCCTGTACCACGCTCATTCCTGTGATATGCTCCTGCACAAACGCATTAAGCGCAGCAACCGCGTTACGCACTTTTATAAAAGATTTATTTACGGTCTCTTTAAAAAAATAAGTTGCTATGATAAGAATTGGAAAGGGTGCAAGGCTTATTAATGTGAGCCGCCAATCAACAAAAAACATAAATGATAAAATAGAAACTATAGAAAGCAAGTCTGAAATAATTGGAATTAATCCGTCGGAAAAAATATCATTTATAGATTCAATATCATTAATGGTGCGTGTGGTTAAAGTGCCTATTGGCGTTTTATCAAATTGAGAAAGATTGAAGTTTAGAATTTTTTTATAAACTTTTACTCGCATATCCTTTACAACAGTTTGCCCGAGCCAGGATGTTAAAAATCCGAAATAAAAACGCATAGCCGTTTCAATTAAGAGCATGCCTATTTGTATAACCGTTATAAGAATGAGCCAATAGGTATCCTTATCTTTTATAAAATTATTTACAGTGTATTGAATTAGAAACGGCCGCAGTGGCGAGATCACGGCAAGCAGAATGGAAAGAAATATGGAGAGGTATAATTTTTTTTTGTAAGGAGCGGTGAAAGCGAAAACCCTTTTTAAAACAGTAAAGTCAAGTAGCTTTTTGCGCTTATTCTTTTCGGGCATTACGCAAATTTAAATGAAAAATAATTTGCCTGAACCAACATAAATGAAGACAATATTCAATTTAATAATTGGCGGTAACGAACATTATTATTGAAAAATATTTGCGTTTCATGTGTAGCCGGAAAGAATAAAAAATTCTTCAATAAAAATTATTGAACTACCTCGCCGCCGCGGCTGTAGGCCTTTATAAACAGTGCACCAAGGTTTTTTTGTGGAGGTATGTAATCCTCAAAAGTTTCTCTCAAGTCTCGCGGCGCCTTACTGAAATAAGTGGTAAGGCCAGCCCACATTTGCCGCCAGTCAATATTATCACCTGCTCTTAGCGTATTATCAAGCGCATCAATTATTGGCTTGTTCACATCTTTTGCCCCGGTTTGCTTTGTTGAAATAATATGAGCTTCCGGCGCATAGGTCAAAATTGTTTTAAGATTTTGATAACCGCCACAGCTCCCCAGCATAATGATCTTCGCGTTATCTGAAAGTTGTTGAATAGTATAAGTAAGATGATAGCTGTGTCCCCGGTGTATTACGATTGAAGGTTTCAAACCGAGATCGTCCATATAATCAATTAAATGCTTTTGCGCGTCCGCATCCTTATCAGTCTCATTATCCAAAGGAAGATTAGCAAATATCCAAATGGGTTTACCTTTAATCGATTTTATTTCTATCCATTCTTTCTTTTGCGTTATTTTCCAATCATTTCGTGGAAAGGAAGTAAGGTAGCTGCTGTAAGACTGTTTGCCATCTTTATCGCCATAAAAAAACACTTGCTCAATGATGCGTCCTGAATCGTCTGCGAGATATTTATAGCTCACTGTATAAACCGGCGGTATCCCTATTTCTTTGGAAAGGTCAATTCCATTTTTTTCGTCTGCAGAAAGGAAAATCATTTTTAACAGGTTGTAAATCTTTTTACCATGATCGTTGTTATCCTTTATGCATCGTTGTTCATTGGCGACAACATTTCTCAACATCGATTTTTGTAATTCAGGATTGCTGATACTTCCATAAGAATCCGCAACATCCACAGCATCTTCAAGCGTTCCTGTTGTTTCCAGATTAGATACAAAAGCCTGCATTAATGTTTCAGATTTCTCCGGCATAGTTTTTAAAAACTCATCCAGCTTATTATAGCCGGCGGCCATTTTAATAAACTTTTTAAAGTGATCAAAACTTAAAGACATTAATAACGAATCGCCATGCGGAACCGGCCCCATTTTTTGCATCATGCGATCGAAAGCATATTTATAACTCGACGTGTAAATATCATTTTCACTTAACACCATCATATAATAAAGGTCCTGTGCATTTAATGGCTCAATCGCGCGAAAGCGTACGGCGGGGTTAGGATTTTCGTGCAGATTATTGATTGGATTTACAAAATGTTGTATCGCCTTTCTTTGCAGCATATCCAGGAGTCCGTCAGAACCAAACATCGCAACAGGTGTATCGGCGGAAACAAACCTTGGATAATAACTCATTTCAGTTTTAACGAGTAATTTATAATACCCAACGCTGTCGTAAGTTTTATCTGATGTGCCGGCATATTTGGAAATAGTTTCAATAGTTTGCTTGCCATTGATAAGGTCATCTAAAAATGGAAAATAGAACAGCGCGCGCATTTGCAACTTACTCAAGTCAACCACGGTGATAATTCGTTTATCTGTATTTCTTCTGATAAGTTTTCCTTGCGGGCTCTTTACAGATTGAGCATACGAATATACCTGGCTGGGATTATTAATAAAGGCCGCAATTACCAGCGAATCGGCAAAAGGCTCATTTACGTAAGGCACTATTTTAGCCAGTATTTGATCAGGATATAATTTGCAAAACTTAAGGAATAATATTTTTTGACTTTCTTTATAGCCAGGATTATCATCAAATATTTGAGCATTAATCAAGCCCACTTCGTAAGGCACTTTATCTATTAGTAGAGTCATACTTTCTCCTTTCATATTGGCCGCCATTACTTCAGCAAAATTATCAACGAGCAGCGGTGCGAGGGCAGGCGAAAATTTGTGTGAGCGCCATCCGTTCGTAAAATCTCTTACAAGGTATTCCAGGAAGCGTAGGTAACGGATTTTATCGTTGTTTGTAGCCAGTTGTTCATTTATTTCAATATCATTTCGCAGCACATTTACTTTTCTGAAAATGGCATCTGATACCTGTAAATTTATTTCGGGATTGGTAGAAACTTTTATTAAGCCGTCCACACGGCCATCTGCCTTATCAGCTCTCTTTTGTTCAGCTATAATTTTTTCATGAAAAACCTGCCTGCTTAAGGGAATCGTGGCCGTATCTCCGTTAGCGAGAGAAAAAATTGGAATTAAAGCTGCGGTAATGAAAAGGTAAAAAATAAGCCTCATAAATATTTATATCGTGGTAGAAGCAAAAATACAACCAATGGTTGCAAATTTACCGAATTGCCTGCCGTGTAAGAGATTATATCGTTCTGAAATGCTGCATTAAGAAAGGGATTAACCTTTTTTTAGGAAGTTATCGCTTGAAAGGCAATTTATTTTATAATATAAGTTCTGATATGATAATTTTTTGTTTGATAATTTTTGCGAAAACATTTGTTTTTAAACGAATACCAATATTAAAAAATTGTAAACAACTTCTTCCACAGATTTTTTTGATATAGGTTTGCTACTTATGGTACAAGACCAGAAGCCAAGAACCATATTAATAGCAGATGACGAACCTGACATTCTTGAAATTGTAAGTTTCAATCTGCAGACACAAGGCTACCTGGTAATCACGGCAAAAAATGGTATTGAGGCAATTGAAGTGGCCAAAATATACAATCCGGACCTTATTATTCTTGATGTAATGATGCCCGGCAAAACCGGATTTGAAGTATGTGAAATTTTGAGGAAATTACCCGCGTTTGAAAATACCATCATCATTTTTTTAACTGCGTTGAATGATGACAGCACCGAAATTAAAGGGCTTGAAACCGGTGGTGACGACTACATTACAAAGCCCATAAGCCCGAAAGTATTGCTGACCCGCGTTAACGCGCTCTTCAGGAGAATTATAAAAGATACAGGCAGTGTTCTCCAGATTGGAGACCTTATTATTGACCGCGAAAAATATATTGTTACCTCCAACAACGAAGAAATTATTTTGGCGAGAAAAGAGTTTGAACTGCTTGCTTTGCTCACTTCAAAACCTTCAAAGGTTTTTTTAAGAAATGAAATTTTACAAAAGGTCTGGGGTTCTGAAGTAATAGTTGGCGACCGTACTATTGATGTGCACGTTAGAAAAATAAGGCAAAAACTGGGAGATGATTGTATTACAACTGTTAAAGGTGTTGGATATAAATTTCAGATGTAAAATAAAACGGCTAAATACTAAATGAGGCTTGCAGGCGTTGTTATAGGCACATTATACCTTTCGCTCAAATTTAATTTTCACATTTATTTTATAGTTTAAAAGGTAAATTTGACTCGAAATTTTAATTTAACTCTATGAAAAAAATCAGTACCTCATTCATTTTTTTGTTTGCTTCTATCTCATTATTTGCGCAGAAAGATTCTTCCACTAACCTTAACGGAATGTTTAAAAAAGCCAACTCGATATTTGGCAAAAAATCAACTTCCAAGTCATCGGCTTCAGGTTTATCCAGCAGCGAAATTGTTTCCGGATTAAAAGAAGCGCTTTCAATCGGCGCGCAAAAAAGTGGAGACAAATTATCAGCAACTGATGGATTTTTTAAAGATGCGGCTGTAAAAATATTATTGCCTGCGCAGATACGGGATGTGGAAAATAAAATGCGCATGTTGGGAATGGGTAAAATGGTAGATAATGCCGAATTAAGTATGAACCGGGCAGCGGAAGATGCCTCAAAAGCTGCAGCGCCCATTTTTTTAAGTGCAATAAAAAAAATGACGGTTACAGATGCACTGAATATTTTAAGAGGAAGTGATACCGCGGCAACAGGGTATTTAAGAAAAACAACTTCCCCTGAATTAATTGCTTCATTTCGTCCGGTAATTGAAGCGTCTCTGAAGAAAGTTGATGCTACTAAATATTGGAAAGATGTTTTTAATACTTATAATAAATTTACCCGTAACCCTGTTGATACTGACATTAATAGTTATGTTACGGGAAAAGCGCTTGATGGATTATTTTATTATGTTGCCCAGGAAGAAATCGGCATAAGAAAAAATCCGGCAGAACGTGTTACTGATATTTTGAAATCAGTTTTCGGAAGCAAATATTAACTGTATCAATATTTAAGGGGAAGAAAAGAATTTTTTCAATAATAATTCTCTTTGAAGTTTGTGTATTTTTATTAAAAAAAATGCGCAAACTTTTTTTTATAAACCTGTTTATGGTAATGTCCTTTATTTCATTTTCTCAAAGTTTTACCGGCGATTGGAAAGGGCAGATTGATGTGAACGAGAAGAGTATACCTATTGTTTACCATTTTTTTTCTAATGCCTCAGGGCAATTGGATGGTAAGTGGGACAGCCCTTCCCAGGGTGCATTAGGAATACCTTTCACAACAATTGTCGCAAAAGGTGACAGTTTAAATTTAGTTGTCGAATCCATTTCAGGAGCTTATCACGGAAAGTTAGTAAATGCTGACTCGATCGTTGGAACGTGGCACCAGGGCGGCGCATCTTTTCCCTTAAATTTTAAAAAATTTATAGACCAGGATAAAGCCAGTTCACAAATAGCCTATCCAAATGAGAAAGAAATTTCCATTACCGCCGCTAACGGGACCCAACTTTTTGGAACACTACTTTCAAAAAATAATTCTCAAAGATTAGCAATTATAATTGCCGGTTCCGGCCCGACAGACCGCGATGGAAATAATGCGATGGGTGTAAAAGCTAATTCTTATAAAATGCTTGCACATGCCTTGTACTCAAACAACATTGCTACTTTCCGGTTTGATAAGCGGGGTATAGGAAAGAGCATGAGTGGAGGCTTTAAGGAGAGTGATTTAGTTTTTGATGATTACATCAACGATGTGGAAAAAATATTTGATTATCTACATGATACCCTGGGCTTTAAAAATATTTATTTAATCGGCCACAGTGAAGGTTCGCTAACAGGCATGATCGCCTCGCAAAAAAAGCCGGTTAAAGGTTTCGTTTCTCTTGCAGGTGCGGGGCGGCCTATTGATGAAGTTATTGAAGACCAAGTGAAAAGTCAGCCTGTAGCTGACTCATTAAAAACCGAAATCAATTATGTCTTCAGCGAATTAAAAAAAGGCAAAGAAGTAAATGAAGTTCCAGCTTCACTCAATTCAATTTTCAGAAAATCTGTTCAGCCTTATATGATTTCCTGGTTGAAATATTCTCCCGCAGATGAAATTAAAAAATTGAATTGCCCGGTTTTAATAATACAGGGCACCTGCGATAAACAAGTAAAAATTATTGATGCTGAAAATTTAAACAAAGCCAATAAGAAAAGTACGTTGGATATCATTCCTTTAATGACGCATACTTTAAAAGACACGGACGCTAATTGTGCCGATGAAAATATGAAAACCTATATGGATCCTTCATTGCCTCTTGATAGCAAGTTGGTAAATGACCTGGTAACTTTCTTAAAAAAATAAAGTTGTAAATCGAAAAAAAATATATATTTTTTTTGATTCATAATTAAGTGATTACAACAAATTATTTCAAAAAAAAGTTATTTACATTGCCCGCAAATTCCTGTCACTACCATTTCTGAATGCTGTGGCTTAAAACCTTTAGGCAATTTTATTTCGGGAATATCCACATCATCAAGGCAAATTGTTTTACAGCATTCATCGCATATAAAGTGCACATGATTATCATGATGATGGCCGGGAGCGCAATCGTTTTTGCACAATGCGTATTTTATAGAATTATCCGTAGTAGGAATAAGATGAATAATTCCTTTTTCTACAAATGTTTGCAGCGTGCGGTATACGGTTACCCTATCAAAAGATGCCTTTGCATTTTTTTCAATATCTGCATGAGAAAGCGCTCCGGAATGTTGAAGGAAAAAAGATAGGATTTTTGTCCTGCTATCGGTAATGCTTAAACGATTTTGTTTCAATATGTCACTGACCTCGTGCGCCATAACTATTAACCTGGGTTATTGCTAAAATTAGAATGATTGAATATGCTGCCGCTGTGGGTTTCTTTCAGCAATTTGCCAATATCCGTTTCAAGCCGCGCTAAATCGTCTTGTTTTAAACCATCATAAATTCCTCTCACTCTGCGTTCCTTATCTACAAGAGCAAAAAATTGTGTATGAATAAAATGGTCTTTTATATTCTCGCTGTTATTTTTAGCATTGTCGAGCAGGTAACTTTTTTGGGCCATTTTATACAAGCTATCTTTTGAGCCGGTAACGAAATACCACTTTGCTTCAAAGTGCGGATCTTTACCGATCATTTTTTCTTCATAAGCTTTCAACAAAGGAACAGAATCCATTTCAGGCATAGATGTATGCGAAATAATTGCAAATTCACTATCGCTTTTATATTTATCAAAAATCTTTGCAAGGTTCCCGTTCATCTTTGGGCATATGCCTTTACAAGTGGTAAAAAAATAGTCGGCTACATATACTTTACCGTCGATATTATGTTCTGTTATTTGATTGCCATCCTGGTCAAGAAAAGAAAAATTTTCAACAAAATTCATCACGGGCAATTTTACTTTATAATAATCGGTACCAGAAAAAAGTAAAAAGTAAAAAACCGTCATCAACACGATAAAAAAACCTGCAAACAGTAATATTTTCTTTTTCATTTTTTGAAAATAATTTTTCTTTTAAGACACAATTGCATTCAAATGCAAAAATACTTAAGACACTCCGGAAAAATAGTTAATTAAATTTATGCATCATTGTTGCAAATATGCTAACTTTGCCGCATGCTTAGTTTTATTAAAAAGATAAATTGGGATGCAATGGGCATTATAACCTCGGTTGCATGTGCCATTCATTGCGCCATTCTCCCTTTATTATTAACTTCTCTTCCGTTGTTTGGAATAAACATCATTAACAACTCATTCTTTGAGTGGTCGATGATAGGCATCGCTTTTATAGTAGGGAGTTATGCGCTTTCACATGGTTATAAACGCCATCATAGAAATTGGAAACCGTTAATTATATTTTCAGTCGGATTTATTTTTTTAATTCTAAAACAAATTTTTTATACGCACGAATTCGTTTTTTTAGTTCCTGCGGTTAGTTGCATCTTATATGCCCATTTTTTGAATTATAAGTATTGCGGAGTGACCCGTAGTTATAGCACACATAGCCACTAAGCCATCTTTTTTTATCTTGCATTAAAATTATTTTGATGAAAAAATTATTCATTGGCGTAACATTCCTACTATTTTTTTCAATTTCATTTGGCCAGCCTAAAAATGAAAAGGCCATACGGGCTGTTTTAAGTAACCAGGAAATTTCCTGGAACTCCGGTAATGTTGAAAATTTTATGAAGGGTTATTGGAAGAATGATTCATTAGTGTTCATTGGAAAATCCGGCGTTACTTATGGCTGGCGTAAAACGCTTGATAATTATAAAAAGCATTACCCGGATACAATTGCAATGGGGAAGCTTCAATTTAAATTGCTTGAATTTAAATCTCTTTCACCTGTTTATTATTTTGTGGTAGGCAAATGGCACTTACAAAGAAGTATTGGTGATCTTGAAGGACATTTCACATTATTATTTAAAAAAATAAATGGTGAATGGTTTATTGTTGCAGACCACAGTTCTTAAATTAACTTGAGAATTAATAATGACGGCTGTAAATCATTGAATAAGAAAATCCTTAAAATCTGAACTGTCTCCATAAAAAACATTGAAGTCAACAGGCGCTTTAATGCCGTTGACTCTTCCACTTTCGCTGTGTTGCCAAAAGAACCATTTATGGTCGATGCGGGGTTTTATAGGTTGTAAATAATGTGCGATCCATATTGGATAATCTTCAAAATCATTTTGAAGATATTTATTATAAAAATCTATGTTGGTATAGATTAGGGGCTTTACTCCATAGTATTTTTGGACAATCGTTAACCATTCCAAAACTTCTTTTTTTATTTCTGTTGAAGAAACGCCAAAAGATTTTTCAATATCAATTACCGGTGGTAAATCGCCTGTTTTAAGATTGACCATCTCTATAAAATTTGCCGCCTGCCTCTTGCCGCTTTTACCGGAAATAAAAAAGTGATAAGCGCCTTTGCAAATATTTTGTTCTTCTGCTTTAACCCAGTTGCGCCTGAACTGGTTGTCGACGTTTCCAACGCCCTCGGTAGCTTTTATAAATGCGAAGCTAATTTTAATGCCTTCTACATCCATATCTTTAACTTCCTTCCAGTTAATGGTTTGCTGATACCTGCTTACATCAATGCCATGAATTTGATAGCCTTGCGGTATTTCAATTTGAAACCCCGGATAAAAAACATCCGCAGGAATAATAAAAAAATTAACCACATAGTACACGGCGATCAATGCTACACCAAGCCAAAGAAATATTTTTAATAAATAATTTGAAGACTTCCGTTTCTTTTTTCTTGCCACAGGTTAATTAATAATTCTGTGCAATAATAACCTTCTGTAATTATTGTTTCAAAATCTTTTTGAAGAACTTAAATCCATCGCCTGTTTGAAGATCAAAAATGTAGGTTCCTTTTGGAAATGATTGCGTATTTATTGGATTAAATGAAGAACCATTAAGGTTTAAATTTTCGTTTAAGATTAAACTGCCTTTCATGTCATAAATTTTTATGTGAGCAGATGTAGCATTGAAATTATGGAGATAAACATTGAGATTGTTTTTAAATGGAACCGGAAATAACTGAACAGAATTATTGACGGTCTGTTGGTCGTTTATTTTTTGAGAAACGTTATTTTTTGTGATGAGCCAGTAATCAGGGTCAATAATAACTGTGTCGGCAATAAAGCCAATATCATTAAAAAATATTTCGCCATTAAAAGTATTATTAACAACAATTGTTTTTTGTTGCGTGGCATTTTTAAACTGAATTGCAACAGGTAATGGAAAAAAGTTTACAGAAGGGTCCGAAGTTGTCTGAGCCAAATTTATTTTTACGTAGTTATTTCCAATCTGCGTCCACTGCACATTGTAGGAAGGATAACCCTGGCCATAAAACCAATCGTCGAAAAACTCTTTAAGATCAATTCCACTTACAGCTTCCAGATCTCTTTTCAAATCACTTGTTCTGGTAAAGCCAAAAGCAACGGCGGAGTCATTGAAATACCTGCGTATTCCCTTAAAGAAAATACTGTCGCCCAGCTTCCACCTCAGCATATATAAAAGGTGTGAGCCTTTGGTATAAGATAGCCGGGTATTAAATATTCTATTGGCATTGGTAGTATCGTCAACCCATACCGACCCACCAGGTAAAGAGGTAATATTTGCGATTTCCTTTTTTCGGGTAGGTATAATCGTTAGTGGATATTTAGCTTCGAAATCCATACTGGCGAGATGCGTCGCAAAGCCTTCATTTAGCCAAATATCCTGCCAACTGCCACAAGTAATTTTATCGCCGAACCACTGATGCGCCAACTCATGCGACATCAGGCTTTCGTTTGGTGTTACAATAAATGTTGACGTTTGATGCTCCTGGCCACCACCCCATCCAAATTGTACATGTCCATATTTCTCTTTTATAAACGGATAATTTCCAAATATGCCGCTATAGAATTGTAGGGTTTTCAAAACAAGTGGTGTGTTCAACTTGAATAAATCGAGGCTTTCAGGATAGCAAAATGTTTGCATTGGAAGGTTAGTACTTCCAATCAACACACTTGTATCGAACTCTGAATAATTTGTTACCGCCATACATACCAGGTAAGTCGCAATCGGGTAACGATGCTTCCAATGGGTAATTTTGTTTAGGCCGTTAATTACTTCATTTTGCCTTAATCCATTAGAAGCTGCGGTATAACCGGAAGGGCTCGTAATAATTATATCAATTGAATCTGTCTTGTCATCAAGGCCGTTTTTACAGGGCCACCAATCCCGGCTTCCATATGGTTCACTCAGTGTCCATAATACCGGTACACCCGCGTGAAACGTAGTTACAAATGATCCAAAGCCTGAATTTGGCGGAATGCCGTGGTAATAAATACTGACTGAATCAATTGATCCGGAAATAATCGTCGACTTAAAATTTATGGTAAGTGTATTATCTGTGTGTGAAAATGAAAGCTGGCTGTTCTTTTGGATTACGCTATCGACATCAAGACTATCCGTTAAATCAAACGCAATATAGCCCGCTGATGTAGTAATTTTATAATATGATGTAACGGTTCCAGAAATAAAACGAACTGCAGGGTCCACCTGCCACTCGCAACGATAATATTTCACATCAAAGTTTTCCGAAGCCGAAGTAGCTTTTTGTAAGGTAAATGCTCTTGAGTAAGCTTTCCTTTCAATATTTGCAATATTATTTATTGTATCAGAATAGTCTTTAGGCAGTTGTGCATAAGCAGTTGATACAAAGGTAATTATCATTAAAAAAAAGCTCCTCATAAAACATTATTTAACCGGTAATTAACGCAAATGCTTGCATTTTACAAATTTCGGTATTACTTTTGCACATTCCTGCGAAAAAAGATAATCATTATATTTTTTGAAAAATTATATAATTTACTATCCTTCTTTTTAAAATGCCTTTTTTAGGCGTAAAATAATAATTAGATACAGAAAAATCTGGCGAAGTAATCCAATTAGAAATTTTCATGATTCCCTAAACAATTTGAAAATTTTTGAACGAATTAGTCTGTCCCGAACGACAGGATCCTACGAATATCAAGTAGCATCTTAAACACTTAAACTAAATTATTAGTGATGAAAACAGTTCAATCAAAAATTTTACTATCGTTAATTATAATATTTTTTATAATTGGTATTAGTACTTCTGCAAAATCAGTTATCGAGACGCCGGTTGCCCCCACTTCTGAAACTCCCGCATATCTTCCTGCTGAAGTAAATCCGCTTTCAGTAGTTTACCCGGAATCATTGAAGGAATACAGGCTTCAATCAAAGGATTATGTAAAGTCTTTTATTAAAAAGAAACGTGATTACATCATCTATATTTTAAATAAAGGCAAGAATTTTTTCCCAAAAGCAGTAGATATTCTGGATAAGCATAGTGTTCCATTGGAACTGCAAATGATCCCTGTACTGGAATCTCAATTTAATGCAAATGCAGTTTCTCCATGTGGTGCGGTTGGCTACTGGCAATTTATGGATGAATTAGCCAATGATTATGGGCTGCATACAGGAGGCAAAAATGATGAGCGCAAAAACTTCAAAAAATCAACTACTGCGGCAGCAAAGTTTTTTAGAGACCAGCTGAAATATTATGATGATGATCTTTTATTATCTGTAGCGGCTTATAACTGCGGCCCAGGAAGAGTAAGCAGATCCATTAAAAAAAGTGGTAAAGCTGACGCAAATTATTGGACCATTAGAAAATATCTGCCTGCAGAAACAAGAAAATTTGTAATGGATTTTATTGCGTTCAACGTAATTGCCGCCAACTATGATAAATTTATCGATAATAAATTAGATTTTTCCGAACCACCTTTCATACAACTGGCATCGTCAGATTCAACGACCGATAAAGGATCTTTTGCAGTAAGAGCGCTTTAAGCCCTTGTTGTATTAGTTGTTTTATCTTTGCGCCTCATGCCGAAGATAAATTATAACGACAGTGTTGGCTTTTTACGAAAACTCACTTTTCGCAGGGTTTGGAATGCAACTAAAGTTTTAGCCAGCTTTTATGTAACCCGAATTTCAGGAAAGCCTGTGCAATGGGGTTTACCTATGTCTATTTCATTTGAGCCAACAACATCCTGCAATTTGCGGTGCCCGGAATGTCCGAGTGGGCTTCGCGCCTTTACGCGCCCAACAGGAATGTTGGAAAATAGCTTTTTTAGGCAAACCATAGACGATATTTATAAGGACATATTATACCTGATATTTTATTTCCAGGGCGAGCCATATCTCAATAAAAACTTTTTGGAAATGGTGCAATACGCTTCCTCTAAAGGATTGTATACAGCTACTTCAACCAATGCACACTACCTAACGGACGAGGTTGCACGAAAAACTGTGGAGAGCGGATTAGATCGCCTTATTATCTCTATAGATGGAACAACGCAGGAAGTATACAAGCAATATCGCGTGGGTGGCAACATTGATAAGGTTATACAAGGAGCAAAGAATATAGTAAAATGGAAAAAAGAATTAAACAGTAAAACTCCGTTTGTATTTTTTCAGTTCCTTGTAGTGCGGCCGAACGAACACCAGGTAGAAGATATTAAAAAACTTGCTGCTGAGGTTGGCGTTGATGAGGTACGTTTTAAAACAGCGCAGGTATATGATTACGAAAATGATCCTAACCAGTTGATTCCGCTTAATGAAAAATTTAGCCGATACAAAAAAAATAGCGAGGGAAGGCATGTAGCTAAAAATAAATTGGCAAACCATTGCTGGAAACTTTGGCAGGCCAACGTAATTACCTGGGATGGTTTGGTAGTTCCATGTTGTTTCGATAAAGATGCTGCACATCAACTCGGCAACCTGGAAAATCAATCGTTTAAGGAAATTTGGCATAACGATAATTATAAGCAATTTCGCAAAGAGCTAATGAGTAGCCGAAAAAATATTGATATCTGTTCCAATTGCAGCGAAGGTGTTTCCGTATGGAAAGATTAATTCATCTTTTACACCAAATAATTTCGTAAATTTTTATTTATTGTATTCAATGACAGGATTCAACAACCGACTACGCCAAATATTACTCCTGGCTGTCATCATACTCATTGGTATTTTAATGCTCATGCATTTTTATACTTTTTTACCGGGAGTATTAGGTGCGATTACTTTGTACATTCTAAGTCGTAAAACCTATTTTAGTCTTACCGAGAAAAAGAAATGGAGATCCGGTTGGACAGCCCTTCTGTATATTATTGGATTTATTGTAATCATTTGTTTGCCGATTTATTTTGCCGTTGTATTATTGGTGCCCAAACTCGTCGCGATATTTAATAACCCGGTACAATTAATGGTTGCTGTTAAAAGCTTTTCGCAAAAAATATTTGAAACAAGCGGCGTGGAATTATATAATGCTGATAGTTTAAAAAGCGCTACTCAAAAACTTGCCAATAATATTCCGGTGTTGCTAACGGGCACTGCAAATTTGTTGACCAATCTTTTATTGATGTTTTTCGTGTTGTATTATTTGCTGGTACATGGTAAGGAAATGGAAAAATACCTGAATAATGTAATTCCATTAAAGCCATCCAATCGCGCGATGTTGAGCAACGAAACAAATGTTATGATCAGGGCGAACGCAATTGGCATTCCTCTTCTGGGAATTATCCAGGGACTCGTAGGCATGTTGGGCTATGCAATTTTCGGGATAGCAGATTTTGGTGTATGGGGGTTTCTTACCGGTGTCGCCTCATTGATACCAATAGTAGGCACAGGCCTTATTTGGTTGCCACTTACTGTTTATCTTCTCGCGATAAATCATGTCTGGCAGGGAGTAGGGCTTGCTATTTATTCGTTGATAATTCTTACCAACATTGATTATGTTGCGCGTATAACTGTATTACGGCGAATTGGAAATGTTCATCCAATTATTACAATTTTTGGCGTTATCATAGGCCTTAGCATGTTTGGTTTTTTAGGATTAGTTTTCGGCCCGTTGCTTATAAGTTATTTCATTGTTCTTATTCGTATCTACCGTAATGAATTTAACGACAAGAAAATAGCGCCATTGCACGAAGTAGACACTCAATAATCAAAGGCAATTTTTCTATAAAACTTTTCATATTGATTGCTATTATTATCTTAAACTTTCATTACAACAACAAATAAGGAGTGGCATAACTTTTTTTAAAAAATGCTTTTCGTAATTTGCCGTTTCACAATTATTTATTCATGAAGAAATACCTTTGTTACTGCTTATTATTTACTGTTATTGGATTTTCTCAAAAAGTATTGGCGCAACCAAAATATGAATTTCGTGGTGTATGGGTTGCAACCGTTGATAACATTGATTTTCCCTCGAAAAAAACACTGAACAGCTATAGCCAAAAAGCAGAATTTATTAACCTGTTGGACATGCATAAAAGAAACGGGATGAACGCTGTTGTCGTTCAAATAAGGCCTGCCGCTGATGCATTTTATCCATCGCAATATGAGCCTTGGAGTGAATGGCTTACAGGTACACAAGGCAAGCCGCCGTTTCCTTATTATGACCCGCTGGAATTTATGATAACGGAAACGCATAAACGCGGAATGGAATTTCATGCATGGATGAATCCGTACCGGGCCGAATTCAGCATCGGAAAATCTTCAATTGCACCTACGCACGTTACCAAAATACACCCGGAATGGTTTATTAACTATGGGGGTACGAAATATTTTGATCCGGGAAATAAAGATGTACAAAAATTTGTAACTAACGTAGTGAGAGATGTGGTGAGCCGTTATGATATTGATGCTATACATTTTGATGATTATTTTTATCCTTATCGCATTGCTGGAAGAGAGTTTGAAGATACGGGTTCGTTTAGAAAATATGGAAACGGTATGGATAGGGAAACGTGGCGAAGAAGTAATGTTGATTCCATAATATTAATGCTGAGCAAAGCTATTAAAGAAGAAAATCCTTTATGCAAATTTGGAATTAGCCCATTTGGAGTTTGGCGCAACATTAGTAAAGATCCTGAAGGAAGTAATACAAAAGCAGGACAAACAAATTATGACGACTTGTATGCTGATATTTTATTATGGCTTAAAATGAAATGGATCGACTATGTGGTTCCGCAATTGTATTGGGAATTCGGGCAGAAAGTAGTAGGATATGAAGTGCTTGTTGACTGGTGGGCAAGGCACGCTTACGGAAGACAAATGTATATCGGGCAAGGTATATACCGGTCGCTGGAAGCAAGATCCTACGCCTGGAAAAACAAAAATGAATTACCCAACCAAATAAAAAAATTGCGTGAATATCCCCAGATACAAGGCAGCGTATTTTTTAGCAGCGCCACCTTTGCCAGTAACCCGAATGGATGGAGCGACAGCCTGAGAAATAATTATTATAAATATCCCGCCATAGTTCCGCCGATGGCGTGGATTGATTCTGAAAAGCCTTCACGGCCGGCACTTTTATTTGACAGCAGTAAGGTGAGTATTTATGATAACGACGTCGATCTTTATATTCGGCAAGACAGCATCGATAACATGGTAAACCGGTATGTGATTTATAATTTTCAGGATACTTCCTCTATTGACAAAAGCTTACCTCAAAATATTGTCGAAATAATTCAGGCCGGAAATAATTATTATAAATTCAACCTGCAAAATATTCCTCCGCAGCAAAATACAATTGTTATTGCAGCAACTTCTTTGAGTAAGACGAATAATGAAAGTGACCTTAGCCGGTATATTTATCTTGAGCGAAAATCAAATGGCTGGCATGCAATTACCGATCCAGCGAATAATTAAAAAGCCTGTGCTTGAAAGCAAGAAATTTTAGGAAAGTTTTTGTCCAGGCTTATAAATCTTATTTCAAATTATTTATGATATCCTGCTGGGTTCCGGATATTTTTTTCATCACATAGGTTACTCCTTCCGCGAGATCACTTTTACGATCCATGATCGTTTGTAATTTCAGGTTTTGAGCTTCGTTGCCATTATCTTTTGATGGCATGTTTTTCTGGTGATTTTCGCGGCCGATAGCGAGCACCATTTTTTTAAGATCTGAATCAGCATCGCTTGAGGCCTGCACCATTATCAGCACAGCAACTCCATCGATATCATTTTTGCTCATCCCTTTTAAATGGGAATTTTTTTGAAGTGCGTTTGAAAGGCTATCAGTATTGATGCTCCGGTTTTTTAAGGTGGTAGCTATTTGCAAAACAATATTCTTTACCTGTGGCCGGAGAAGAGGCATCGATTTATTATAAAATTCATTCGCGTCTGGCGGCATTGCTTTGGGAACCTGGGCATTTGCACTTTTCACAGCGATAAAAATAATAACGACGAAGAGTAATAAATTTTTCATAAGAAGCGATATCGTATAAGAAATTATTTTTTAATTAATGCCGGATGTTTCTACAACGAAAAAAAAATAGAAAAATTGGGTAATTGGCAATTAATTTTACTAACGAAATATAATGTGGCACAATATTTCATCTATTAATTATAAATAAATTTTAAATAAAAATAAATGAACCCAAATCCAAAACTTAAAGGACAAAGCGCGCTTGTAACCGGCGCTAACAGTGGAATCGGCCTTGCCGTTGCTATTGCGCTTGGCAACGATGGTGCAAATGTAGTTGTGAATTATGTTACTCACCCCGAGGTTGCTGACGAGGTTGTACAACAAATTATAACTAATGGAGGAAATGCAATTGCAATAAAAGCTGATGTGAGCAAAGAAGATGAAGTGCAGGCAATGTTTAAGCAAATGTTTGATAAATATGGCACTATCGATATTTTGGTAAACAACGCAGGTCTTCAAAAAGATTCGCCGTTTGAAACGATGAGCCTTGCCGATTGGCAACTGGTAATAAATGTAAACCTTACCGGCCAGTTTTTATGCGCAAGGGAAGCAGTGAAAGAATTTTTGAGAAGAGGAGTAGTTGCTGAAAGGAGTTGTGCAGCAGGAAAAATTATTTGCATGAGCAGCGTTCATGAAGTAATACCCTGGGCTGGCCATGTGAATTATGCTACAAGTAAGGGCGGCATTAATATGATGATGAAAAGTATGGCGCAGGAATTGGCTCCCAAAAAAATAAGGGTAAATAGTATTGGCCCGGGCGCCATTCAAACCCCAATAAATAAGCCTGCATGGGATACACCCGAAGCGCTGAATAAGCTACTGACTTTAATACCCTACGGCCGGATTGGTCAACCAGAAGACATCGGGAAAGCTGCGGTATGGCTGGCAAGCGATGAATCGGACTATGTAACCGGAACCACATTATTTGTAGATGGCGGCATGTTATTGTATCCCGGATTTTCAACCAACGGTTAAACTTTTTGTTTCAACTTCTCCCAATTTAAATCACCTGCCTTTTTATAAAAATTAATGAATAATCCCGAATATACCAGGTTACAAGACAATGCAAAAAAAGACGTGCCTTTGGAAATGTGGGGACCTTACGTCAGTGAAAGACAATGGGGAACGGTGCGGGAAGACTATAGTAAAGGCGGTGATGCCTGGAATTATTTTCCACATGATCATGCCAGAAGCAGGGTTTATAGATGGGGAGAAGACGGATTGGCCGGCATTTCAGACGTTTACCAGAATTTATGTTTCTCTCTTGCTTTATGGAATGGCAAGGATCCCATATTAAAAGAAAGACTTTTCGGGCTAAGTAATCCGGAAGGAAACCATGGTGAAGATGTGAAGGAATTATATTATTACCTCGATAATATTCCTTCTCATTATTACATGAAATATCTCTATAAATATCCCC
This sequence comes from Chitinophagales bacterium, assembly GCA_038245055.1. GTDB lineage: Bacteria > Bacteroidota > Bacteroidia > Chitinophagales > Chitinophagaceae > Ginsengibacter. The sequence continues at coordinate 33,236 of JBBRSV010000002.1, forward strand.
AACAAGCCTATCCATATCTTGATCTGCTCAATAAAAATAAAAGCCTCAATAAATACGATCCTGAATACGAACTGCTGGACACTGGTATTTTTAGCGACGATAAATATTTTGATGTATTTGTAGAATATGCGAAGAATAACGGTGAGGATATTTTTATAAAAATAGAAATAGTAAATCGTGGCAGCGATAGTGCATCTATAACTGTGTTGCCTACTTTATTATTTTATAACAAGTGGCAATATTCAGGAGAAGACTACAAGCCATCCATAAAATATTTAACCGAACAATCAGTAAAAGCGGAAAATAAAAATTTTGATGATTATTACTTTTATTTTCAGCAGGCGAATGAAATTTTATTTACCGAGAATGAAACCAATTATGAAAGATTATTTAATCGCGAAAATAAAACAGAATTCGTAAAAGATGCCTTTCATGAGGCGATCATACACGGCACAAATTATGAAAGGCTTCTTCAGCAAAAACAAGGTACTAAATTCTCACCGGTTTATAATTTTGAAATTGAAGGCACACGTTCCAAAACAATTTATTTGAGGCTTGCGAAGGAAAAAATTGACGCACCATTCCCCGAGAATTTTGCTGACTTATTTGCAAAAAGAAAACTGGAAGCTGATCAATTTTACGATGAAATAACTTCTCCTAATTGTACTGTTGATCGAAAAAATATTCAGCGGCAGGCGTTTGCCGGCCTTTTGTGGAATAAGCAATATTACCATTATGATGTTGAGCGTTGGCTAAAGTCTGGTGATGGAATAACGCCCATTACGGAAGAGCGGGAAGATGGAAGAAATAGTGATTGGAAATACTTAAAAAACCAGGATGTAATGTCCATGCCTGATAAATGGGAATATCCATGGTATGCTGCGTGGGATAGCGCTTTTCATTGCATATCTCTCGCTATTATTGATCCTGATTTTGCCAAACATCAATTATTGTTATTGATGCGTGAATGGTACATGAACCCCCAGGGGCAGTTGCCCGCTTACGAATGGAACTTCAGCGATGTAAATCCACCCGTGCATGCGTTTGCGGCACTGCAAGTGTATAATACTGAGAAAAAAATTTATGGTAAAACTGACCTTGAATTTTTAAAAAAGATCTTTCAAAAACTGATCATCAACTTTACCTGGTGGATCAACAGGAAGGATGAAAATGGAAATAGTATTTTCGAAGGAGGCTTCCTCGGCCTTGATAATATCGGGCTCTTTAACCGGAGTATGATGCTACCAGGGCACATTATGCTTGAGCAGGCGGATGGAACAAGCTGGATGGGAATGTACGCGCTCGGGATGATGGATATAGCGATAGAAATTGCCATGTACGATAGTTCCTTTGAAGATGCCGGAACTAAGTTTTATGAACACTTTGTTATTATTGGCGAGGCTTTAAATGAAATGGGATTGTGGGATGATGAAGACAAGTTTTTTTACGACGTTTTATCTATAAATAAATCAGATGCCTTACCATTAAAAATAAGATCGGCCGTTGGGTTGATACCATTATTTGCAGTAACTGTAATTGAAAAAGAACAACGCGATAAGCTTCCTGATTTTTCAAAACGAATGGCCTGGTTTCAGAATTACAGGAGAAAAAATAAAAAATACCTTCCAAGCGAAGACAAAAGTGAGGATGGATGCATCCTGCTTTCAATGGTGCACAAAGAAAGGTTGACGTCCATTCTTAAGCGAGTATTGGATGAATCAGAATTTCTTTCCGACGGCGGCATTCGTGCCCTTTCAAAATATTACCAGCAAAACCCCTACTCACTTGAATTAGTTGGCACCAATTATTCTATTGAATATGATCCGGGCGATTCTACATCAGGAATGTTTGGCGGCAACTCCAACTGGCGTGGCCCTGTTTGGATGCCGTTGAATTATCTTACGATAAATGCGATAAAAATATATGGGTATTTTTATGAAGATGAATTTAAAGTTGAATGTCCAAAAGGCTCAGGAGTATTTCTCACGCTTACTGAAGTAGCGAATGATATTACAAAGCGTATCGTAAGTATTTTTGAAATAAATGAACACAATGAAAGAGTTGTAAACGGCCCCTACAATTGGTTTTATCAACGCAAAGAAAACCGGGAACTTGTATTATTTCATGAATATTTTCATGGTGATAATTTACGCGGCCTGGGCGCCAGCCACCAAACCGGGTGGACTGCTTTAATTGTAAATTTATTAAGCGATATGGTTTAACGATTGTCCAATCTTTAGAGAATACAGGCAAGATGTATTAAAAATTTTCATTAAAAATAATTAGGAAGCGATTTTAAAGATAGCATTTACGCATGTCGTAACCGTTGCAGGCCTTTCTTTAATACCTTTGCTTCAAAAGGGAAATAAAATGAAATGTTTATAGAAAAGCTTATGAATATTAAACTTAAAAAGTAAGCGCTCATCCATTTTAAAATTGCTCTTTTTTAAATTAATCATCAAAAAATAATGCCGCACGATCACGGTCATCATCACCATCATCACGCGCCGCCAATAAGCGCAGGCGACAACGGACGGGCTTTCGTTGTTGGCATTAGTCTTAATGTAATATTTGTAATAGTAGAAGTAGTTGCCGGTATTATGAACAATTCTATGTCGTTGCTGACAGACGCCGGCCATAACCTGAGCGACGTTGCAAGCCTTGTATTGTCGCTAATCGCCTTTCGGCTTGCGAAGAAAAAATCCAATGAAAAATTTACTTATGGTTATAAGAAAACCACGATTCTCGCTGCTCTTTTTAACGCTGTTTTTTTATTAATTGCCATTGGAATTTTAGGCTTCGAATCTGTTCATAGATTAATGAACCCTGCGCTTGTAAAAGGAAATATTATAGCGTGGGTTGCAGGAGCCGGTATTTTTATCAACGTTATTACTGCCCTCATGTTTTTCAAAAACAGGCATACCGATCTTAATATTAAAAGCGCCTATTTACATATGATGAGCGATGCATTGGTTTCACTTGGTGTAGTTGCCGGTGGTATTCTCATTATATATACAGGTTGGTATTGGGTAGATCCTCTCATTGGATTGATTATTATGGTGGTAATTTTATTGGGCACATGGTCGTTACTTACAGATAGTTTTAATTTATCGGTTGACGCAGTTCCGCCAGGTATTGACATAAGGGAAATAAAGGAACTTATTACCAGGCAAAAAAATATTGTGGAAGTGCATCACGTTCACATATGGGCGTTGAGCACTACCGAAAACGCGCTAACGGCGCATGTTGCGTTGAATGAAACCCTTAGTTTTAATGAAAAAATGGACCTTGTTCATACGTTAAAACATGAACTAATGCACCACCAAATTCACCACAGTACTATTGAAATAGAAACGGAATTATCAGACTGCGAGCAGAAAGATTGCTAATTAGCTGCATCATTTGTAACGCAATTTTTATAAGAAATATTTAATGATAAGCTCAAAATATTATGGCAGTCATTCATAACATCACCGCTTTTTTTTGGAAGGTATTAAAAGCCATTTTTTTACGCAAAAAAGATTGTTGCAAATAATTTTTTGCTCAGGCTTGAAAAACTGTGATCTTTCTTCGCGAATTTTTCTTCGCATCAAAAAGTATTTTTTAAACTCATAAAAAAAGCACTGAATATTTATTTATAAATTTACCAGCCTTGGGTTAAGCGCTTCTTTCAATAACCAAAAAAAAGTGAATGGAAATTTATAATATAATCACAGTTATCATTTTGTTGGCGGCCATATTTGGTTATATCAATCATCGTTTTATTAAGCTTCCGGGCACTATCGGCATCATGCTTATTTCGTTAATTGCCTCATTAGCAGTTGTCGGAATAGGAAATATTTACCCTGCATTTTTCACTAAAACGATACAATCAATTAGCGCTATTGATTTTAATACCGTGGTTTTGAAAGTCATGCTCAGCTTCTTATTATTTGCAGCAGCTATCCATATTGATGTAAAAAAGTTAAGAAATGAAAGAATGTCGATTATAGCGTTTTCTACCATCGGAATTTTGATTTCTACTTTCACAGTCGGCGCACTTTTATATGTCACAACATCAATTTTTGGGCTCAAAGTAAATTTTCTTTATTGTCTTATTTTCGGGGCATTAGTTTCCCCTACTGATCCAATTGCAGTAGTTGGCATTTTAAAAAAAGCTAAAATTCCTCCATCCCTGGAAACAAAAATAAGTGGTGAAAGCCTTTTTAATGATGGCGTAGGTGTTGTGTTATTTATAACGTTTTACGAGGTGGCAAAAATTGGGTATGAAAACATTTCTGCCTGGAAAATTTTATGGCTTTTTATCAGGGAAGCTGGGGGCGGCCTGTTATTAGGATGGTTGTTGGGATATTTATGTTTTTACATGATAAAATCAATTAATAATTATGTAGTAGAAGTAATGCTTACTCTTGCAACCGTTATGGGCGGCTATGCCCTTGCAGAAATTTTACATGTAAGCGGTCCGTTAGCAATGGTAATGGCGGGCCTTATTACCGGAAATAAAAGTCTTGACCAGGGAATGAGCGATCTTACGCGTGACTATTTGTATAAATTTTGGGAGATGATTGATGAGGTAATGAACGCCATTTTATTCTTATTAATAGGTTTTGAAATGTTGATCGTGCCGTTTAACCTCACCTTGTTTTGGTTGGGCTGCATTGCAATTGCTATTGTGCTTGTTGCCCGGTTTCTCTCAGTTTCATTACCAATTATGGTTTTAAGAAGAAATAGTTCTTTTGAAAAAAACGCAATTCCAATTCTCACCTGGGGGGCACTTCGTGGGGGCATTTCCGTCGCGCTGGCATTATCGGTGCCAAAGTATATGTATGGAGAAATGTTTGTTTCAATCACTTATATCGTTGTACTTTTTTCCATCGTTGTGCAGGGGCTTACCATAGGTAAATTTGCAAATAAACTTTCTGAAAAAACGCCTTCCGTCGAAGAGGTTCCCGATATCTAAGTTGCTGAATAAAGCTTCTCATGAAATTTAATTTCTTGATTCGATTTTATTGCGTATTATTTGATAAAAAGGCCTGTTAATAATAAAAAGGCTGCAATAATTCACTTTTAAATATGACCGGTGTAATAATTATAATAATTTTCGTCGCAGGATATATGGCCATCGCATTTGAGCACGCGCTAAAATTGAACAAAGCAGCGTCAGCGCTTATTACAGGCGTTTTATGCTGGACGATTTACGCGTTACAAAAAGATGCTCCTCATGTTGCCGGTGAAGAACTTATCAATCATTTGGGAGAAATATCTTCTATTTTATTTTTTTTACTCGTCGCTATGACCATTGTAGAGCTAATCGACTCGCATGGCGGCTTTGATATTATTACTCAAAAAATAACAACCACTAGCAAACAGAAGCTCTTACTTATAATTACTGTGCTCACATTTTTGCTTTCAGCCTTACTTGATAATTTGACCACAGCTATTGTTATGACTTCTTTGTCATCAAAAATATTAACTGAAAAAGAAGATAAATTTTGGTTTGCCGGAATGATTGTAATTGCAGCCAATGCAGGTGGCGCATGGTCACCTTTGGGAGACGTTACAACTACCATGCTTTGGATCGGGGGCCAGGTTTCCGCTCTCAGCATTATGAAGCAACTCATTTTGCCGAGCATTGCAGTTTGCATAATTCCTGCTTCTATTGTTGCCTTTCGCTTTCGCGGGAAAACTTTTAAAATGATACCCAAGCGGGAAGGTACCGAAAGGGAAAAGCTAGATGGAAAAATTATTCTTTTTGCCGGAATTGCCTTGTTGGTTTTTGTTCCGGTATTTAAAACAATCACTAATCTTCCACCTTTTATGGGAATGCTCCTGGCACTAGGTTTAATTTGGGTACTTATCACCGTCATTCACAGGAATAAAAATCCCGAAAGCGCCCGGAAATTTAGTGTCGCTAAGGCATTGCAAAGAATAGATACCCAAAGCATTTTGTTTTTCTTAGGAATATTATTGGCGGTTACAGCTTTGCAATCTTTTGGGATACTTAAAGTACTTGCCCATTTTTTAAGTACGCATCTTAAAAATAATTATCTGATAGGAACCGCACTGGGATTGCTTTCCGCCCTTGTAGATAATGTGCCGCTGGTGGCTGCATCCCAGGGAATGTACGATCTGTCAACATACCCGATGGATCATCCATTTTGGGAATTTCTTGCATTAACAACCGGTACAGGAGGCAGCGCTATCATTATTGGCTCTTCGGCAGGTGTTGCAGTAATGGGTATTGAAAAAATTGATTTTATATGGTATTTGAAAAAGATAAGCTTATTAGCTTTGGTTGGTTTTGTAGCCGGTATTTTAGTATTTCTTCTCCAGCAAAACTTTGGCTAAATAATTAAATAAAACCTTGTAAAATTTTCGCTTTAAGAGGTTTTTAATTTGATTTGCTAAATCATTTACCCCCTCCGTAGATATTTTGTATTCTAATGCACTTACTTTAATTTTGCAAAGCAAACAGGCAGATTTGTTTATTGTTCAGCCTGTATGCTTAAGTTGGCCGGTGCCGGCTTCTAACTGAACTAATAAACGAAAAAAATATTCTGCCGCCTTCTCCAGGATCTTTCAACTTCGTTTACTATTTCTTTAATTTATTGGTTACCCGGTAATTTAATGCGCAGAAGTATGTCACTGTTAAGGGCAGATTTGAGCTGGCCAAATTTAGATAAATGTGTTTATATAAAAATTTTTTATGAAAAGAGCAATCAGGGAAAGTCTTAACGAACGCATTCTTATAATTGATGGTGCTATGGGAACAATGATCCAGCGGTATGGGTTGAGCGAGAAAGATTTTCGAAGTGACCGGTTTAAAGACTGGCATAAAGATGTGCAGGGAAATAATGACTTACTCAGTATTACACAACCCAAAATTATCGAAGCAATTCATATAGAATATCTTAAAGCCGGGGCAGATATTATTGAGACAAATACATTTAGCAGTACCTCAATCGCCCAGGCCGATTATGACATGCAATCCCTGGCCTACGAACTGAATGTTGCGGCCGCAAACTGTGCAAGAGAAGCAATAGATAGTTTTAATATCGAAACAAACAATAGCTGTGAAAAATATATTGCCGGCGCCATCGGTCCCTTAAACAAAACACTGAGCCTTTCGCCTGATGTAAACAATCCTGGCTTTCGCACGGTAACTTTTGATGAGGTGGCTACTGCATATTATGAGCAGGTTCGCGGGCTTGTAGATGGCTGTGTAGATGTGCTTTTAATTGAAACTATTTTTGATACTTTGAATGCGAAAGCAGCGATTTACGCAATAAAAAAATACTTCAAAGATTGCGGAAAACCTGAATTACCGATCATGATTAGTGGCACCATTACAGATGCAAGCGGAAGAACGTTGAGCGGACAAACGTTGGAAGCATTTTACATTTCTGTTTCGCATGCAAACCCGTTGAGCATTGGATTGAACTGCGCTTTGGGAGCTAAAGAAATGCGGCCTCACATTGAGGAGCTTAGCGAAATCGCTTCATGTTATACATCTGCTTATCCAAATGCCGGGTTACCAAATGCATTCGGAGAATACGATGAGCAGCCACATGAAACTGCTCACATTATAGAAGAGTGGGCGCGTGCAGGATTTGTAAATATTGTTGGAGGCTGCTGCGGCACCACACCAGATCACATAAAACATATTGCAGAGCAAGTGAAACAATTTGAGGCAAGAAAATTGCCGGTAATGGAAGAAGCGGTTGCCTGATCAAAAGGAAAAAAAATGAGAAAAAAATTTCAGTAGCGTGATATCTTAAATCATCAAAAATTGCTTTTTATTTCTCTTTTTATGACAAAGAAATTATGGATAAATCAATAAAACCCTATTTACGCCTTTCAGGATTAGAGCCGCTTGTAGTGCGACCTGAAACGTTGTTTATAAATGTAGGTGAGCGTACAAATGTAACAGGCTCCAAAAAGTTTGCACGATTAATAAGGGAAGGAAATTATGAAGAAGCGCTGTCTGTTGCGCGCCAGCAGGTGGAAAGCGGCGCACAAATTCTTGACGTGAATATGGATGACGCACTTCTCGATGGAGAAAAAGCCATGAGTACTTTTTTGAACCTGCTGCAGGCCGAGCCGGATATTGCAAAAATTCCGGTTATGATCGACTCTTCTAAATTCAAAATTATAGAAGCAGGTTTAAAATGCGTGCAAGGAAAATGTATTGTGAACTCAATATCGATGAAAGAAGGTAAAGAGAAATTTTTGGAACAAGCCTCTATATGTAAAAGCTTTGGCGCATCGGTAATTGTGATGGCCTTTGATGAAAAAGGACAAGCGGATACGCGTGACCGTAAAATTGAAATATGTAAGCGCGCTTATAAAATATTAACAACAGAAGGAGGCTTTCATCCTGAAGATATCATCTTCGATCCAAATATTTTTGCTATTGCAACGGGCATAGAGGAGCATAACAATTATGGTGTGGATTTTATTGAAGCTACCCGTGAAATTAAAAGATTAATGCCGCTTGCGAAGGTGAGTGGCGGTGTTAGCAATGTCTCTTTTTCTTTTCGTGGTAACGATACGGTCAGAGATGCGATGCATGCTGTTTTTTTATACCATGCCATACAAGCCGGCATGGATATGGGAATTGTAAATGCAGGTCAATTGCAGGTGTATGAGCAAATTGATCCGGTATTAAGAGGATTGTGCGAAGATGTAATTCTAAATAAAAATGAAAATGCTACCGACAAATTACTTGCCTTTGCGGAAACGGTAAAAGCAAAAGGAAAAACCATTGTAAAAGATGAAGCGTGGAGAAGTGAAACAGTTGAAAAGCGTTTAAGCCATGCGTTAGTAAATGGTATTACCGATTATATTGATGAAGATACTGAAGAAGCACGCCTTAAATATCCAAGACCACTTGAAGTGATAGAAGGTCCGCTAATGGATGGAATGAATATCGTAGGCGATTTATTTGGAAGTGGTAAAATGTTTTTACCGCAGGTTGTAAAGAGCGCCCGCGTTATGAAGAAAAGTGTGAATTATTTATTTCCTTTTATTGAAGCGGAAAAGGAGGAAAGAAAACAGGCAAACCTGGCTGCAGGAAGGGAAAACGAGGAAGGCGCAGGACCTGCCAAGATACTAATGGCAACGGTAAAAGGAGATGTACACGACATAGGAAAAAATATTGTAGGTGTTGTACTAGGCTGTAATGGTTATGAGATTATTGACCTTGGCGTAATGGTGCCTGCGGATAAAATTTTACAAATGGCGAGAGAAACCAAGGCAGATATAATTGGCCTGAGTGGTTTAATTACTCCGTCACTTGATGAGATGGTACATGTAGCCCGGGAAATGAAAAGGCAACATTTCAATATTCCTTTAATGATCGGCGGAGCAACTACATCAAGGCTTCACACTGCAGTACGCATTGCGCCGGAGTTTGAAGATGGTGTAGTACATGTGCTAGATGCTTCAAGAAGTGTAACGGTTGCGGGTAACCTGCTAAACCCCGAAACAAAGAAAACTTTTCTTGACGGGATACAAACTGAATATAAAAAATTAAAGAAAGATTTTGGTGACAAAAGATCAGCAAAAGTATTGTTGCCGTTTGCTGAGGCGCAAAAGAATAAATTAAAAATCGACGCAAAAAATTTCAATCCTGTTACTCCCTCATTTCAAGGAACAAAGGTTTTCAAAAATTATGACTTAAATGAAATTGCTGAGTATATAGATTGGCAGCCCTTCTTTATTGCGTGGGAAATGCACGGCAAATTTCCCGCTATTTTGAAAGACGAAAAAATTGGAAAAGAGGCAACTAAACTTTATGATGATGCCCAACAACTATTGAAAAAAATCATCAAAGAAGAATGGTTGACTGCAAAAGGCGTTATTGGTTTTTGGGAAGCCAGTGCAATTAGTGACGATACCGTTGAAGTAAAAGCAAATAGCGATGGTAGCAAGATTCACCTGGAATTTTTGCGCCAGCAAGCAAAAAAAGGGCCGGGGCAGCCAAACATTTCTTTGGCGGATTTTATAAAACCAGCTTCTTTACCGGGTTCCGATTACCTGGGTGCATTTGCGGTTTCAATTCATGGTATTGAGCCTCATATAGAAAGATTTAATAAAGAGTTTGATGATTATAATAAAATCATATTGCAGGCACTTGCAGACCGGCTTGCAGAAGCATTTGCAGAGTTATTACATACAAAGGCCAGGAAAGAATATTGGGGCTACGCATCAGACGAACATTTATCTACAGAAGAATTAATCGAAGAGCGATATACGGGCATTCGCCCGGCACCAGGTTATCCTGCCTGTCCTGATCATACAGAAAAGTATAAACTTTTTGAGCTATTAAATGCTACTGAAGATGCCGGAATTACTTTAACGGAATCGTTAGCAATGTATCCAGCAGCGTCAGTTTGTGGCTGGTATTTTGCAAACCCTGAAAGTAAATATTTTGGAATAGGAAAAATTGCAAAAGACCAGGTAGAAGATTATGCAAAAAGAAAAAAGATGTCCGTTGAAGAAATAGAAAGATGGATGAGGCCACAATTGGATTACGATAATTAATTAATCTTTCCCCACATAATATTGGACTGCATCAAACGATATAAATTCTTAAATAAAATCGGAAGATTGCCTTAATTATGAATCAGGCATTCATCCAATTTATTTTTAAATTTCCGGAATGTGAATTATCGTTCTGAGTTTCTCGATTATTTCCGTTCAAATACTTTCGTTATCATTTCAGGGTCACATGTTTAATTTTGCATTATAAATTATAAAAAGAAAGTGTATGAGAATTGTTACTTATAACGTCAACGGAATACGCGCAGCTGTCAAAAGAGGTTTTATAGATTGGCTAAAAACCGACCCGGCTCACATTATTTGCCTCCAGGAAACCAAGGCTCAGAAAGAAGATATTGACATAGAAAAAATAGAAGCTGCAGGATATCGCTCGTGGTGGTTTTCAGCGCAAAAAAAAGGATACAGCGGCGTTGCTATTTTAAGCAAACTTTCGCCAACTAATGTAGAATACGGACATGCAAATGAACAAAGTGATTTTGAAGGAAGAGTATTGCGTGCTGATTTTAATGATATCACTTTGATCAATGCTTATTTTCCATCCGGCACAAGTGGAGAACATCGCCAAACTTATAAATATATTTGGCTTGATGAATTTATGGATTACATAAATAAGCTACGAGAAACAAGAAGGAAAATAATTGTGTGTGGAGATTATAATATAGCGCACACAGAAATTGATATTCACAATCCTGCTTCAAATAAAAAGAGTACGGGGTTTCTTCCTGAAGAAAGAGCATGGCTTGACAAATTTCTCGAAAATGATTTTGTTGATGGGTTCCGCCACCTTAATAAAGACCCTGATCAATACACATGGTGGAGTGTAATGCGGCCAAGTACAAGGCTTGAGAATAAAGGATGGAGAATAGATTATATCAACGTATCAACCAATTTGCGGGATAGTATAAAAGATGTAAAAATAATGCCTGACATAAAACACAGCGATCATTGCCCGGTATATCTTGAACTTCAACCTTAAATATGTTTGTTTATAACATTACCGTAAAAGTAAATACCGACATTGAGGAAGCTTGGACTTTTTGGCAAAAAGAAATTTTCATTCCAGCCGTAATGAATACCGGTCTTTTTTATAAAAATGAATTTTTTCAATTGCTTGAGCAGGATGAATCAGATGGAAAAACTTTTGTAATACAATTTTTCACAACAGAGCGCAGTCAGTACGATCAATTTATTCAAGATCACCTGTTTAATTTTAACAACGTTGCATCAGGAAAATGGGGAGACCAATTTATTGATTTTCGTACCATTTTAAGGAGTGTGAAATAATTGTTCATAATATTTTTTGCCTCTCAATAGCAACAGAATATATGCCAGCAGCGGTTTTGAAGGAATTAATTTTTCAATCAATCGCTGAAACGATTACTGGTATTGATTTGTAGGATATAGTTAAATTTTAAAAATCAATTTATTTTTATTTTTTTATTTTTTTAAAACCTTTGCCAATGAGGGTTTTGGTAAATCAAGAATAAAAAAAATTGTAAATAATTTTGTTGCAAAGAAAAACCTTCTATATTTGTTGCAGTTAAAAAATCAAATAAAATTATTATGAACAAAGCTGAATTAATCGCCAAGATGGCTGATGATGCTGGTGTAACAAAAACACAAGCAAATGCTTCTTTAGATTCTTTTGTAGAAGCAGTTACTAAAACTCTTAAAGGCGGAGGCAAAGTTACCCTTGTTGGTTTCGGTACCTTTTCTGTAAGCAAAAGAGCTGCCCGTAATGGCCGCAATCCTCAAACAGGGGCGGTTATTAAAATTAAAGCTAAGAAAGTAGCTAAGTTTAAAGCAGGTAAAGAATTATCGGCAAAAATCTGATTCTTGGTAAAATTTTTAGAAAGCAAGATGCATTGATGTATCTTGCTTTTTTTATGCAGTTGTTCAACACTGATTTTAAAAGTTGATATCATAATATTTTAAAAAAAATAAATTCTTATTCATGGGACGTGGAGATAAAAAAACAAAAAAGGGAAAAATATTTAAAGGTTCTTTTGGAAAATCAAGGCCTTCAAAAACTAGTGAAACAGTAAAAAAGACCACTACTAAAACTGCTGAAAAAAAGGAAGCATAATTTAAGGAGCCAACCTTTCAATAGTCCATAATTTTTTTTCGTTGAGTGTATATTGCAAACGATCATGCAACCTGCCGGGCCGGCCTTGCCAAAACTCTATCACATTGGGTTCTACAATATACCCGCCCCAGTACTCAGGCCGCGGAATCTTTTGTGATTGAAATTTACTGGTATAATCTTCCACATTTTTTTCAAGTATCTTGCGGGTGGTAATCGGTTCACTTTGCGGCGAACTCCACGCACCTACCTGGCTTTCGCGTGGGCGGGAGGAAAAATATTCATCGCTTGCTTTGGCGTCGACCTTTTTTATTAATCCCTCAACGCGTACCTGACGCTCAAGTTCTTTCCAAAAAAATACAAGCGAAACGTTTGGATTGTCTTGTATTTGCTTTCCTTTTCTGCTGTTATAATTGGTGAAGAAAACGAAACCATTTTGTTCTATTCCTTTTAATAAAACTATTCGGGCTGAGGGTTGCCCTGTGATTGTGCTGGTTGCAAGCGTCATAGCATTGGGCTCATCAATTCCACTTTCTATTGCCTGGCGCCACCATATTTCAAACTGCTTCATTGCGTTTGCGTCTACCTCTTTTTCAAGAAGTGATTGTAAGCGATAGTCTTTTCTTATTCCTGCTAAATCATTATTGAGAGGCATATAAAATATAAATTTTTGTAACTAAATTAAGCTACAAAATTATCTTGCCTTGAATTTATATTTCGTTGATAAATTCAATTTAGTTTTTAATGATTTCTACGCCGAAGGATCCTTTATAATTCATCTTGAAAAATTCGACCTCAACAGGATGCCGCAGGTAAACCAGGTGATTTATTTTTCCGGCTCAATACTTTTATTATCATCGTTTGATGAACCAGAAGTTGGATGGGTTGGTGTGTTTATCTTATTTTCAAGTTCATTTTTTAAATTGGTAAAACTATCTTTTAAGTTATCAGTTGCGGAGCGAAACATATACGCCGATGCCAAAATACCTATGGCTGCAATGGCGGCTATATATAAGCCAAAGCCAATTAAAGAACTTCCCATTATAGAATCGTTTGCTTTCGAATAAAACCAGATAATACTTAATATTGCAACTGTTCCGGCAATTAAAACAACCGGCCACATTGTTTTATCGAAATTTTTTGACTGGTCTCCCAAATAGGTAATTACTGAAATAACCACGAAGCATAGGAACGTTAGAACTCCAACATCATGCATGCCGTTTTGGGTTTGCGAATATCCAAAAAGTGAAACGGGTATCCATGGTAAAAACATGGAAATAACACCTGCCGCTGCGAAAATTAAAACAAACTTTCTTTGTTTATTCATTGTTTGAAAATTCATAAAATAATTTGAAAGGTGAAGAAATTAAGGCGGAATCAAAGTGAGGATGAGAAGCATAGACCGGCTATGAAAAATAAGGAATTGTTTTTGACAATGCAAGCAATAACCTTTCTCTTTTGGTAATTTGATTGAAAAAAAAAGGATAAGATATCCTTTACAAAATTTGTGGGATGGAAATATTATTCATTGTAACCTTTCTATGCCAGCCTTGATTTTTGTTCTTCGCATAAAGCAAGTTTGCTCTCAAGTTCTTTCAAATATTCAAGGCGCATTTCCATATTAACTTCATTTTTATTGAGCGCCACAATTCTATTTCGCAGATGGTCCGCTTCACTTTGCAGCTCCGTAAACCCGCGCTGAAGCATGTAGTACTTTTCACGAATAGTTATTTCAGAAATTAATAATTGTTCCAACTCTTTCTCGCGCTCAGCCGAGGCATCGAGTTGTTTTTGCAGCTGCGAAAGTTTTTCTTCCATAGAAACAATTTCATGCAAACGCGTCTCATAGTCACTTTGTAATTCAGCAAGCTGGTTGTTGTTTTCAGAAAGACTGCTTAATTGATTTTCAGCATCTTCAAGCATTTGCCTTGTTGCATCTAAATCGTTTTCAAGTTTTTCTTTTGTACTATTTTCTTCATAATACATTTCTTTCCAGTCTTCCTCATTTTCATAAACAGAAACCTTATCAGGCACAATTTTTTTCGTTGTATTCAACTCTTCAAGGGCTTTGAGGCGCTGCTGAAGTTTTGAAAATTGTATCTGGTAGAAAGTAGTATTGTCCTCAACAGACTGTACTTTATTTTTTAATACTTTTAATGAATCGCGATTGGTATGAACCACTTCAGTGGTATTTTGATCTTTGTTAAATTTGAATAAATACCTTTTATCGGCCGGCAAAAATTCATAAGAACTAACGATCATACGGTAGGCAAAAATGACGCAGGCAATAAGAATTATGAAGGATATTATCCACCACAGCCACATAAAATAATTATTTTATAATAACAATAAAATCAATACTTATTTTGGGAGTTACAACCTGGAGACTTTCATAGGTATTGCTTTCCGGGCTTTCAGAATATACAAGCAGGAAACTAAAGATGTAAAATAAGCAAAATTATCCGGAAACAAGAGTCCCGACTTTTTCTCCGGTAACAACACGAAGCAGCGTGCCGGGTGTGTTCATATCAAACACAATAATTGGAAGCTGGTTCTCCATACAAAGTGTAAAGGCGGTCATATCCATTACTTTTAGATTCTTCGATATACACTCAGAAAAAGTGATATTTTCAAATTTAACCGCATCCTTATCTTTTTCCGGATCGGAAGAATAAATCCCATCGACCCTCGTACCTTTTAAAATTACATCTGCCTTTATTTCAATTGCCCGCAAAGAGCCCGCTGTATCAGTAGTAAAATATGGATTACCTGTACCTGCACCAAAAATTACTACCCTGCCTTTTTCAAGATGCCTGATTGCCCTGCGTCGAATATAAGGTTCAGCTATTTGCTCCATTTTAATAGCACTCTGCAACCTGGTATAAACCCCCACTCTTTCAAGTCCGCTTTGCAAGGCCATTCCATTTATCACGGTGGCAAGCATTCCCATATAATCACCTTGCGCGCGTTCAATACCCGTCTCCGCTTCATTCATTCCGCGATAAATATTGCCGCCGCCGATCACAATCGCTACCTGTACACCTAATTCTGTTATCAATTTAATATCCTGGGCATATTGAGAAATTACCTGCGAATCAAGGCCGAAACTTTTATCACCCATTAAAGATTCACCGGAAAGTTTGAGAAGGATTCGTTTAAACTTTGGAAGCATGAGCCAGAGTAAAATTTAATTTTGCGGAGCGAAGGTAATGGATTTATAAGATGAAAAATTAAGGTTTTTATTTGCTATAATATCATTTACGAATATTTATTCTTCATTATCAACAGATCAGTATATTTAAAACCGGTGCTTTTAGTTATCAGGGTGCCACGTGAGGCTATTTTTTTTTTATAATCCTACATTTGTGCTTAAGGAAGATTAAGATTTTTATTGTTTTAAGTACCTGAGTTAATGATATAAAAATTAAGGTAGCTTGAATAACTATTAGATTAGTAAAGTAAAAATCGAATAGTTTTAAAATTAGTAAAATGGATAAAATTGTAAACGTAGGCTTAATAGGTTTCGGGATAGGAGGGCAGATATTTCACGCGCCCCTGATCTCGGGCGTAAAAGGGTTGCATCTTAAAAAAATAAGGGCTGTAAAAGAAGAGCAAAGGTCCGTAGCCTCTTCAAAGTATCCTGAAGCTGAATTGGTAATAACACCCGAAGAAATTTTTGATGATCCATCAATTGATCTCGTCGTAATTTCTACTCCCAACACGAGCCATTATGCTTTAGCTAAAGCTGCTTTACTTGCAGGAAAAAATGTAGTGTTAGATAAACCGTTTACAATAAATACAGCTGATGCAGATGATTTGATTGCACTTTCAGTAAAGGAAGACAAACTACTAACGGTGTACCATAATCGCCGTTTTGATAGTGATTTTACCACGCTGCAAAAAATAATTAAAAGCCATTTGATTGGCCGGCTGGTAGAATTTGAAAGCCGGTATGATCGATTTAGAAATTATTCGAGGCCTGGTGCCTGGCGTGAGGAAGAAAAGCCAGGTTCAGGAATTCTTTATGACCTAGGCTCACATCTTATTGACCAGGCTTTGGTATTATTTGGTTTACCAGAGGCCGTTACAGCAGACTTAAGAATACAACGGCTGGACGCGAAGGTTGTGGATAATTTTGAATTAATTCTGCATTACAAAGGCTTAAAAGTTACCTTAAAAGCAGGCATGTTAGTTAAAGAATTATTGCCACGATTTGTCTTGTTTGGGAATGACGGATCTTTTACTAAATATGGCATGGATGTTCAGGAAGACGCTCTTAAAAAAGGGCTGAGCCCTGCCAAAATGAGTAACTGGGGCATTGAGCCACCTGAAATTTGGGGCACATTAAATACTGAATTTAAAGGAATTCATTTTGTTGGTAAAGTTGAAAGTGAAGTGGGAAATTATGCGCGGTTTTATACAAATGTATATGAATCTCTTGCTAAAAAAGAAGAACTCAACGTGAAGCCGCTGGAGGCACGAAATGTTATTTGTGTTATAGAACTTGCATTACAAAGCGATAAAGAAAAGAGAACAATTATGTATTCAAATAAATAGGTTCAAAGGCTATCTCTATTTCTTGCTGGATTTGTTCCTGGTTTGAAAATAATATTAAAATGTATTGGCTACTTCTAAAGGGAAAAAAATAATAAATAAATGAACGGGTTTGCTAGTTATTAAACTTAGTTATTTCGTTTAAAAGTTGACATTATTCTTACCAGAAATATAAACTTACTAAGAAAGTAATTTGTTGAGGTAATTATAACTGTTTGTAACATTCTCTATTGGGTGCGGTGCTCCATCTTGCTCCACGAAAAAATATTTCATTCCTGATTCTTTGGCATTATCAAAAATGCGCTTAAAGTCTATCGTTCCGGCACCAACTTCTGCCGGATTTTGTGTTGTCTTATCCAAATCTTTTACATGCCATAATGGGTATCGGCCCGGGTGAAGCTTAAACAATTCAACAGGATCCTGTTTTGCTTTTGTTGCCCAGGCAAGATCTAATTCCATCTTCACCAGGTCCTTATCTGTGTTTGCAAGAATATAATCAAATGGACGATGGCCTTCCACGTCATCAAACTCTGTAGTGTGATTGTGGTAAGCGAATTGAACACCCACTTTTTTACAGGCTTCTCCCGATTTATTAAATACGTCCACCGCTGTTTTTATTTCATCCAAAGTGTTTACAGGTATGCTGGAGCACACTAAATAACTAAGACCACCTTCGGCTGCATTATTAGCAAGCTCCTGGTAATTGTCTTTTAAATTAAGTGACTTGGGCCGGTCTTTAAAACCGTCCATCATCTTTTTTATTCTTGCAGAATCTTCAGCCGATTTAGCCATTTTCATAACCTGCTCCATCGTAAAAGGCGCGCCTCCAACGTGTGCTGAACGCCACGTCATACCTGCATCTTTAATCATTGCAGCTAGTTCTTTTGGCTGATAGCCATAAAAATTTCCTTTTTGAGATCCTGCACTTTCGAGTTCTTTATAACCAATCGCGGCAAGTTTTTGCAACGTGCCTTTTGCATCTGTTGTCATCAAATTTCCCAGCGTGTACAACTGCAGGCCGACAGGCGGCATCGATTTTTTATTTGCAAATATTCCTGCGATAGCAGAACGTCCAAGCAATAAACCAGTCGCAGCTAATGTTCCTGATTGTATAAATGTTCTTCTTTTCATGTGATTATTTTTTTGAATTACGGTAAAGAGCAAACCCTTTGAATCGTTACTTAAAAGTATTGCATTTATCAGACTAAAAAAATCAATTTTAATTTTTATTTGTGAAGAAAAAATTAGTTAGATAAACCTGGTGCTACGGCAATTTCTTTATTCAGAAACGTTTATCAAAAGGATTTCTATGCTGTAAAACAGGCCGTCTGCAATCTGTTTATTTAATATTTTTTGACGTGACCTTTTAGAACATCGTGAACATTATCTACCTTTTGTTTACTTATCAAATAAAGTATAATTCCTTACTTTTAGCAATACTCTAAAATTAGTTTCTATGTATCAAATTATGTTATGCCGGCAAAAGGCTTTGGTGATTATATTGTTGCTGGCTCCTTTTATATTGCCAGCACAGGTTATACAAACAAAAGGCAGAAATAGCCATATTAATTATGAGCAATTGGCTAAGGTTGATGGAATGATAAATGATTATATACACAAAGACTGGATCAAAGGCGCAGTGACCATCATTGTAAAAGACAACCAGGTAGTACAATACAAAGGATATGGCTTTACAGATGCAGCATCAAAAAAACCGGTACCTGCTAATGAATTGTTTCGCATTGCCTCCCAAACAAAAGCGTTTACCGCAGTTAGTATCATGATACTTTATGAAAGAGGAAAACTATTGTTGGACGAACCCGTCGCTGATTTTATCCCTGAATTTAAAGAACCGGTAGTGCTGGATAAATTTAATACAACTGATTCCAGCTATACCACCGTGCCGGCAAAAAGAAAGATAACCATACGCGATTTGCTTACCCATACTTCCGGGCTTGATTATCCTGGCATAGGCAGCGATAATATGAAAGCCATTTATGCAAAAGCAGGCCTGGCAGCCGGTTTTAATTTGGCTAAAAAAGGACAGACTCTTGCAGATGCCATGAAGATACTGGCCACGCTACCTTTAGTGCATCAGCCCGGCGAAAAATGGACCTATGGTTTAAACTATGATTTGCTCGGTGATCTTGTTGAAATAATTAGCGGAGAGAGTCTGGAGATGTTCTTTACCAAAAATATTTTTGAACCAATAGGGTTAAAAGATACTTACTTCAATGTGCCTGCAGACAAAGCTGGCCGGCTTGCATTAGTTTATACTGAAGATTCTTTACACCACGTTAACCGGTGGGATAAAGATAAAACCGGCTTCGACGCTGATTACCCACTGGCGAAGAAAACCTATTTTTCCGGCGGGGCAGATCTTACATCAACCGCTTTTGATTATGCGGCTTTTTTGCAAATGTTATTAAACGGCGGAGCTTACAACGGCCATAGGATATTGTCGCCGCGATCGGTTGAAATAATGACCAGCAACCAGTTGGATTTTAAATTTGACGGCACGAATGATTTCGGGCTTGGTTTTGCAATTACCTCTGATAAGGGTGGAGCGCGTGGCCCAAGAAATAAAACGTCTTTTGGATGGGGTGGCTTTTGGGGATCTACTTATTGGGCTGATCCAAAAGCACATCTCGTTTGCCTGTTTATTACACAGCAGGTTCCCAACAGCCATAACGAGGTAGAAGGTAAGTTTGAAGATATGGTATATTCAAGCCTTCAATAATCGCCTGTGATAACCTGATGAAGGAAACGGTTGTGAAGTTTACCAATCCGGTAACAGCTGTAATGCTTTTTTACGCTTTTTTCTCACTGCAATTAAACATCCAGTTAACGCCAAACTTATCGGCACAAGAGCCGAAATAATCGCCCCAAAACATATCCTGCAGTGCCATTGTGATGGTACCACCGGCTGACAATTTATTAAACAAATCTTCAGTCTCCTTGCGTGTATCCGGCTCCAGGTTAATAAAACTGTTATTGCCAAAATTTACTTTAAATCCCATTGATTCCGGCGCATCGGTACCCATAAGCATGTGCGCGTTTAAAATGCGCAATGTTACATGCATCACCATATTGCCATCGGCATCCGGCATTGGTGGATTATTGGGAGATGGTGGAATATCTTTGAAGCGCATGATGCCGTTGCCGAAAAATTCACCGCCAAATACGGTTTTATAAAAAATAAATGCTTCTTCAGTGTTACCCGGAAAATTCAAATAAGTACTTACGCTTGCCATGGTGCTGAAATTTTTAGAAGTTAATAAATCCTGCTGTTTATTTGTTTGTGTACTTTATCAAAGATATAAATGCTCCCTTACATTCAACGGGTACAATGCCGACTTTAAAGGGGTAAAACGCGACATTCATTTTTTTAAACCATTCGTTTATTGGCTAAGCAATAAATGATTTCCAAAAGAGCAATACATCGATACACCGAAGGATATTTTCGGGAATTTACTCCCCTCATCTTTTAAAGATATTCTCATTTCGGGGAGGTATTGCTTGTTCATTCATGTTTACATATCGTTTAACCGAATAAAAATTACTGGTATTCTTATTGAGATGATGTAGGAAAAAAAAGAATGGAAAAGAAAGTATTGATGGTATTAACCAGTCATGACCAGCTAGGAAATACCGGCAAGAAAACCGGTTTCTGGATTGAAGAGTTTGCTGCGCCGTATTATTTGCTTACTGATAAGGGTGTAAAGGTTACGCTTGCTTCGCCGAAAGGCGGACAGCCGCCGATAGATCCTAAAAGCGATGAACCGGATGCACAAACACCCGCCACAATCCGCTTTAAAAAAGATGGGCACCTACAGGAAATATTAGCACACACGCACAAGCTTTCTGAAATGAAGGCTGGTGATTTTGATGCGGTTTTTTATCCTGGTGGACATGGTCCTCTTTGGGACCTCGCAACAGATAAAAACTCTATAAAGCTGATTGAAGATTTTTACAATACTCAAAAGCCTGTAGCAATGGTTTGCCATGCACCGGCTTCTTTAAAAAATGTAAAAGCGCTTAATGGCGAACCGTTAGTAAAAGGCAAAAAAGTAACCGGCTTTACCAATGAGGAAGAAGCTGCGCTACAACTTACTAAAGTGGTTCCTTTTTTAGTAGAAGACATGCTGAAAGAACATGGAGCCCATTATGAAAAGAAAGGCGCTTTTAAACCTTTTGTAATAGAAGATGGATTGCTCATAACAGGGCAAAACCCTGCATCTTCAGAACCCGCTGCTGAAAAGCTGCTGGCATTACTAGAGGCATAATATTATTTTATCGGATAACGACAAAGCCCTTCACCTGTGAGGGGCTTTTTATACATGGAGGGCGGCCTTAACTGGTTTAGGGATGCCTTCAACTGCGGTGTTTCGGCGTAAGTAATTTTCCACGTGGGTATCTGTGAAACAAAAAAGCTGCCGTGGCATAACATTTCAGGCGCAAGTTTATTTATTCATCAACCCTTCTTTATGTCCATTATTTGGGCAGTTAACGGAGGGATGCGTGCGCTAGATGTACACCAGTTAGTATTACCAACTGGAACCTCCTGCAGAAACAAAAGCTTCTTTTTACCTGTTCAAATACTGCAAGTGGCTATCACTTTTCCTGCGAATTTGTTCTGATGGCAAGGTAAAACCCAACACCAAAAAGCAGCGTGATGAACCCGGCGAAATACGGTATAAAGTCACTCATAGGTTTTCTTGTTTAGCAGCTTCAAATAAACAGCGAAACCAAGGATGGAAGGCACCCACAAGCCAATAAAAATAGCGCCCTGCTTGTCCCCTGTAAACCAAAGAGTTTCAGAAAAAATAAGTGATAAAAAGGCCGCAATGAGCATTATAAAGTCCACTGTTGTTAGTTTTTTCATCATAGAAATTTTTTATAATCATCGAGCCGGTTATCCCGGTTTTTGTTTTTAAATATAATTCATTTTTACCCAAAAGGTGTTTTCGGTTACAGGCAGCATTATTAGTGTTGAGTGTTGAGAGCCAGTTAGCAGAAAATCAATTTCCTAATGTGGAATAGCTGCTTTAACAATGTTCCTCCGCTTTTTGTTTACGATTATTTCAATTAAATGGGATCGACTATTTAAACGCTTCCGCAAACTTTTTCCTGTGCTGGTCGCTGGTCAGCAAGATTTTAGGCCTTTTTAATGTCCTGTGAATCAGCAAACCACACTATTATGATTCCTGCAAATTAGTTTCTGCTATACATTTTTACAATAGAAATATTATTAATATTTTCACAAAGATCATTAATCTTTTTAGCCAAAAAAAAAATTTATGAAACAACTCAGCAAAGTCATGTCCATTGTATACCATCTATACCCAGGCATCATTATCACGGCGGGCTTTGTACTGCTGGCGCCGTGGGTAATGAAATATGGATTCCCTCCCCAGTTTGCTTTGTTATTGTGCATAATAATACTTGCTGTGCCTGTATTACTGGCTCATTTGCTGCGTGTAAAAAAACAAGAGCACCTGCCATCGCTTTCAGCGGTTAACGGCTTTACCAACAAACTATCTAATGGAAAACTTATTGGCTATTCCATAGCTTTAGTGGCTTTTGCATTTATTGTTTGGGGCGCTGCTCAGCCTTTAAACCTTTACATTTCAAATAAATTTTTTGGCTGGCTACCTTCGTGGTACACTGTACAGGATTTCGCAGGCTATTCCAAAAACAAAATACTTATTACTTTAGTATGTAACCTGGGGCTCAACGGCTTGCTGGCTCCTTATATTGAAGAATTATATTTTCGTGGTTACCTTTTACCCCGCATGAATAGCTGGGGTAAGTCCGCGTTTTTAGTAAATGTTATTCTGTTTTCCTTATATCATTTCTGGCAGCCTTATGTATATGTTACGCTATTTATTTCCTTGTTGCCCATGGTATACCTTGTGTATAAAACAAAAGATTTGAGGCTTTCTATACTTACACATACGCTGTTGAATGTGATAGGCGCCTTACTATCTTTTGCATTGCTCTTAAAAAAATGAGAATTAAACGATGTCTCTGAACAAGCAAGCTCCTTTTTATGGAACTTAGCTTTTTAAAGCGAGGCTTTAAAAGATGTGCTCTTTTATTTTGCGGTCGCTGCAGAATAAATAATCTTATTGTTAGTAGCGATTTTTATTTTATTCTTTTTTTTGCGATTTGCAGGCCTTTTAAGATTTACAGCACTTCCCAATCCCTTATAAAATGTAAATGGAATATTCAGTAAAATATTGTAATTCTTTTTTGAAAGAAAAAATATCTCTGCGCAAAATCTTTAACCTCCATTCTCTGCGTTGAAAATTTCTATTCCTCTTTTTCCAACTTCCCCTTCAGTATTTCAAGTTCGCGTTTTTTCCTTTTATAAATGCCATGTTCCCATCGCGATGCATAGGTTGTTAACGCAAAAAACATCAATATGACTACAATTATCCAGGCTGATTTCCCGCTTTCCCAAAGGCCAAGAAGTGTAAATAGCCCTATTGGCAAAATGCTCCACCGGCCAAGCAAGGAAAGGCGTACCTGGTAGGTTGCCACCGAAATTGCATAGTTAAGATCACCGTGCATGGACCGGTCAAACTGTTTGTCCTTCTTTAACCGGCGGATCCTGCTGAACAGCAAATACCAGGCAATGCCAAGCATCCAGGCCGCAAGCAGGTACATAAATATATTTCCGCTATGGCTGGATAAATTCATTTGCAGAACAAAATACCCGGCTCCCATATTTACGATGATCAACAGCAGCTCACTGGTATTGGTAATATGGTGCGCCTGCTTCTTTTTCGACAGGATGCGGTTGTGCAAAGCCTGCTCATTGATAGCCCAAAGGAGTTCATTGTTCTGTGAATCCCATACCTGCTTTAATTCATCAAATTCCATAGTGATCCTTTTTTTTTGATTTTGAAATAAGTTGTTTTTTTATACGATTGATCTTCACACCCACATTAGATTCGGAAATACCTAATATATTGGCCATCTCTTTGTAGCTGAAATTATCCAGCATCAGTAAGGTAACAGAGCGATCAATTTCATCCAGTTTATATATTTCTTCATACAGCCATGCCAGCCTTTCATCCATGGGCATCCTGCTTTCCTGTAACACATGTTCCACCTTATCAAGTGTTTCGGGCTGCGGATGTTTTCGTTCTTTCCTTAGCCATTTAATAGCGGTATTCAGCGATATACGATAGAGCCATGTAGTGGCTGAAGACTCCTGCCTGAAGTTGGGAATAGAATGCCATACCTGTATGGTGATCTCCTGGAAGAGATCGTCATGGTCGGCGGTCGTAAATGCGTAAGCTCTTACCACTTTAAAGATGATCACCATGTACTGCGCGAGCCAGTTTTCAAAAATATGCTGTCGTTCTGTTTCCCTCACCGTCTGATTGTTTACTCTATTAGTACCATTAAAGTATTGGATTCTTACAAAGAGAGCAGAAATAATTAAAAAAATTCTTTGCGCATGATTTCAAAAACTATCCACACTTATGGCGGAAGCTATCACCATTGGCAATTTTGGTAAGTTTACAGGAAGAAATATTTTTAGCTTTCCAATTATGCGGATGCCTTGAAAGGCAAATAAAAATTAAACATTTAAAATGTGAAGCCGTTTTATTCGTCTCATACAATAACAGCTAAATAAAAATTATGTCATTAAAAGTTACCGGTAAACATCCGGCTGGCAAGCATCTCGAAAAAATAAAGCGATCTCCGAACTATAAAGAAAACGGATTTGAAAATATATCTCCAACGCCAATGATGTTGCCGGGTACGTCTTATTATGATTTGATTAAAAAAAATTTAAATAAAAATCCTGATGTAAAACCACCTTCCAAACTACCTTCTTTTAAAAATGATTTGAAGAATACCCTGAGTAAGCATCCGGTCATTACCTGGTTTGGCCATTCTTCTTATTTAATAAAAATTAATGAGAAGAAGATATTGGTGGATCCCGTATTTAGCGGCAATGCGTCGCCGGTTTCTTTTATGGTAAAAGCTTTTGCAGGAAGTGATATTTACACAACCGATGATTTTCCTGAAATTGGTTTTTGATTTTAACGCATGACCACTACGATCACCTGGATTTTAAAACCGTTATAAAGTTGAAGAAAAAAGTTAAAGCCATTTACTGTTCGATGGGTGTTTCATCGCACCTTATTTACTGGGGATTTAATGAAGAAATTATTACTGAATTAGATTGGTGGCAAACGGCCAATTTAACCAGCGAGATGACATTAACTGCTGCACCGGCGAGGCATTTTTCCGGTCGTGGATTAAAGCGCGGCAAAACCTTATGGTCTTCATTTATTCTTAAAACCGAAGATAATAACTTATACCTCGGCGGCGATTCCGGGTATGATGTTCACTTTGCCGAAATTGGCGAAAGGTTTGGTCCTTTTGATATTGCCATTTTGGAATGTGGCCAGTATAATACGGCATGGCCCCTGATACACATGATGCCCGAAGAAACGGTGCATGCCGCTTTAGACCTCGGGGCGAAAGTGTTGCTACCCGTTCACTGGGGTAAATTTACTTTGGCATTGCATCCCTGGAACGAAAGCCCTGAAAGAGTTTTAAAAGCGGCAGCTTCCACTAATTTAAAAGTGACTACACCTCTGATTGGTGAGCCTGTTATCCCGCATGAAGTTTATCCTTCTGCAAATTGGTGGAATTTTTAATTAGATAAAGAGTATTAATAATCTACTGATTGATACTTCACGGGCGTTGTATAAGCTGAGTCTCTTGAAGAGAACTCAGTGTATGGGAAGAATGGTTATTATTCGTGCAGCCAACTCGCCAAGTCCTCTATTTAAAGCTATTATTACTGTTGAAATGATTTTTTATTATAAGGCTTTTAGTCACCGGTAAATGCAATAGACAAGAACATGTTAGAATACTGATCACTTCTTAATCTCATGCCAAGGCGCATATTGAACCCTATTAATCATACCTGCAAGATCTTATATGGCAAGGCTCGTTTACAGCGGAACCAGAAATATGGTTCAATAATTGTTTCATTTACCTATTAAAATAAAAATTATGAAAAAGATTATTATCGCTCTTACCCTTGTATTTGCAACACTGGGTTTTGTGAATGCGCAAACACCCACTGTAGCAACAAAGGAGACCAAAAAGCAAAAAAAGGAAAAGGTTACGCAAACACAAACTACCACCACCAGTAATGGGTTGAAAAAAGACGGTACCCCTGATATGCGTTTAAAAGCCAATAAAACAAAGGTTCAAACAACTACACAGGCAACCGTTGCACCGCAACCAAAACCATCGGCAAATACGCAACCAGCGCCAACTGTACAAACCCAGGTGACCACCCAAAAGAAAACCCGTACACAGGTTCAGGCACAACCACAAGTACAGCCACAAGTTCAACAACAAAGAACCCAGGTATCAACAACAACAACCAAATCTGCAGATCCTGTAGTGGAAACTGACGCTAAGGGAAGGACTATTTACCAGGGCCCCAGAGGTGGTAAATACTATATCAATAAAGAGGGACATAAGGAATATATTAAATAATAATAAGTGTGGGATCTTACAAATGGGTTACCTGGCGGTGGCCCATTTCTTTATTGCTTCATATTCTTTATGTGCAGAATTTACTGCAAGCTGCTTAGAGTAGTAAGTCTATAATTTTCCCAAAGTCGCCCCCGGATAGAGGCCATTGATCTTTCCCCCATCTAATAAAATACTTTATCTTACGATCAAATCAAATTACGTGAAAAAAATCATAAGGAATTTATTTGCTTTAGTATGCACTTTCCTGGCAATTAACAGCTATGGGCAATTAACACCGGCACCCAGTTCCACGCAAGTAATTACTCAAAATTTAGGATTGGGTAAAGTAACATTAACTTATTCTCGCCCCAATGTAAGAGGACGAAAAATATTTGGCGTGACCGAACCTTATAACACTGTTTGGCGTACGGGTGCAAATTCTGCAACCACTATTGCATTTACTGACGATGTAACTATTGAAGGGCACAAGGTTGCCGCCGGCACCTATGGTTTATTCAGCATACCCGGTATGGATCAGTGGACGATGATTCTGAGTAAAAATTCTAAGCAATGGGGCGCATATACTTACAAAGAGTCGGATGATTATTTACGTTTTAATATCACACCTGAAAAATTATCCGAAAATGTTGAGACCTTAACAATGCAGTTTACAGATGTATTTCCTACCACGGCTAACTTACACATCAAGTGGGAGCATACTGGTTTATTGATGCACTTAACCACCAATATAGATGCGCGGGTAATGGCCAATATAGACTCTGCTATGCAAACAGATAAAAAGCCTTATTATGATGCAGTTATTTATTATTACAACAATAACAAGGATATGAATAAGGCGCTGCTTTGGGCAACAGAACTGGAAAAAGACCCGGCATTTCCGCCAATGGTCCCCAAACTTTGGAAGGCCCGCGTATTACTAAAAAAGGGAGATAAAAAGGGGGCAATGGCTACTGCCCGGGAAGGGGTAAAAGCAGCCGAAGCAGCGAAAAGTGATGAGTACATTCGTCTTAATAAAGAAGTTGTTGCTGAAGCAGAAAAATAGTTGTTGGGTTATCAAGCGCCGTCTCCTGGTATATATTTTTCAGAAATCATTCACGAAAACTATAATATTGAAATTACAAAATTCTATTCGATTTTAATTAATCAAAATATAATTCCAGGGAAAGGTAGTTTATTATCGAAAGCATGATGTTAACCACGATCTCTTCGTCTTTTGCGCAGATTCAGTCTACTTATAAACTACCTGGATTTAATATCCGAAATGAAAGGTTTTTTTGCCAAACTTTTTTTTTTCGATTTTTTTATGGTATAATTATTGAAACCTGAACGAAAAACACATTTTGAAAAAACTATTCATATATTTTTTATTGTCCGCCTCTGTAATTACGTCCTGCACCACCAATAAAATAACAGGAAGAAAGCAGTTGGCCCTTGTTCCGGAATCCACTTTACAACAAGAAGCCTTTACGCAATACCGTACTTTTCTTGCCCAAAATAAAGTAGTTGCCAATAGCGCAAGTAATGCAGAAATGGTGAACAGGGTAGGCAGACGCATTGCGGCAGCTATTACCAAATATTACAGCCAAAAAGGGGCTTCCTCTGAATTGAGCGGTTACAACTGGGAATTTAATTTAGTAGATTCCAAAGAAGTAAACGCCTGGTGCATGCCCGGCGGAAAGGTCGTTGTATATACCGGCCTGCTGGCCGTCACACAAAATGAAGCAGCACTGGCAATAGTTATGGGGCATGAAATTACGCATGCCGTAGCCCATCATGGGCAGGAACGGATGAGCCAGGCGCTCCTTGCGCAAGGAATAGGCCTCACAGGCGATATTTTTTCTTCAGGTAACGCCAATGCCAACGCGATATTCAATAGCATTTATGCACCGGGGGCCCAGATAGGCGTATTGTTACCCAATTCCCGGAACCAGGAATATGAAGCCGATCATTACGGGTTGATCTTTGCCGCCATGGCTGGGTATGATCCAAGGGAAGCAATACCGTTCTGGACCAGGATGGCCAATTTGAATACAGGCGCAAAACCCCCTGAACTACTTAGCGACCATCCCCTGGATTCGAAAAGAATTGCAAAATTAAAGCAATATATGCCTGAAGCACTTAAGTATTATGGCAAGTAATTTGGTTATGCAACCCACGAATGAATGCGGCTTATACTAGCAAAGTGTTAAGGATGTGAAGCCAATAACATCGCTCAAAATAAGTACTTTATCGTTCCAGCATTGTAATCAATACCGGATGAAATTAACCCTTTGTGTATACTTACCATCAAAGTAAGTAGCCACGAAAGAATTAGCGCTTGTAAACCTGATATAATCAAAGCTTAAAATAAGCGAATTACCTGAATAGAAATCAGTAATGTTCATTTCAAGTCCCTGGTGGGCACCGGAATAATAATTTCCATATTCGTCATAGTAACTATTTACGGAGGAGATAGTGTACCAGGTACCAGAAAGAACTATACTGGCATCTTTATATTCTATTGCACCCTGATCATAAAAATCAAATATTCCCTGGCCATAAGCCAGCGATATGGGTTGCCAGTCATATCCATTGCTTTCCTCCGCTGAAGAGATGATCCAGGAACCGGCTAACGGGCTGACCACTGCCTGGGCAGGCACATCCACCACTTTCGCACAGGATGAAAATGATACCACAAGAACCGCAATAAATGCAAAAAGTAGAAGTCGTTTCATAATGTAAGTTTTTATTGTTTAAAGATGCTTGTAGGACTTACAAAACAGGCGTTTATAAAACGTGGTGCGTTAAAGAAAGTCAAAAGTGGGCGGGTTTAAAATTAATACGCGATTAATTGTGCGTTACTTTTGTCCATCCTTAGTGTTAGCTTTTTCCTAAGGCTGATTCAATTACAAAATCCTACCATTTTGACAATATACCTGACTGTTGACACACTTTGAAAGTGAATAGCCCTTTTAGTTGAACACATTCACACTAATAATTGGGCGTAAGAAGTGTTCCTAGTCCAGAAGCAATAATTTGATATTTCTTGTCGAAACTATCATAACACTTTCTTAATGTTTCAAAAGGCTTAATCCCTGGTACCAGAAATGCGTCTTACTAAGTATAAATTATTATATGAAAAAATATATACAATATTTCGCAACTATACTTATTATAGTTTTCACCAGCTTTGGAGCAAGCGCACAGTTCAGCATATCTGTCAGTTTTGCACCGCCGCCATTGCCAGTCTACGAGCAGCCATATTGCCCTGGTAATGGTTACTTATGGATACCAGGTTATTGGGCTTACGACGACTATGAAGAAGATTATTACTGGGTGCCGGGCACATGGGCGCTGCCACCGCAATATGGGTATTTATGGACCCCCGGTTATTGGGGATTTAATGAGGGATACTATGACTGGAATGAGGGATACTGGGCTTCTGAGGTAGGTTATTACGGTGGAATTGACTATGGCTATGGATATGGGGGCAGGGGCTACTGTGGCGGAGAATGGCGTGATAATACATTTTACTATAATACGGCCGCTAACCGCATCGATAGAAACAACGTTTATAACACGTATATAAATACAAGGATTGTAAATAATAACACGATTATAAATAACAACAGGGCGAGCTTCAATGGACGAGGTGGTGTAGATATAAGACCTGGAAGGCAGGAGGAAAGGGCCTTGCGGGAACCACATATTAATGCAACCCAACTCCAGTTGGAGCATGAGTCTTCAGCCCGGCAGGACAGGAATCAGTTTGCTATTGTAACTCATGGGCGCCCAAACCAACTTGCGATACCCGTGATATATGACAACCGGAACACCCGGCAGCAAAGTAATTCGCCGCTTACCCGTGACAATCCTGGTAACCAGAATGTTGACAGAAGTTCGGAGCAACCGCGTGATCCGCAATGGCAGCTACAGCAAAGACAGCAACAAATTCGTCAACAGCATGGCGACGCTAATCGACCGGAGATCAGGCAAGTGGAAATGCCGAAGGAACAGCAGAGACAAGGACTACAACAAGTGACGCAAGGACAACAACAGCAAACCCGGGTTATTGAGATGCGTAACCAGCAAATGCAACAGCAGCAGATGAGGCAGCAACAAATGCGGCAAGAACAGCAAAGGCCACAGCAGGTG
The DNA here is from genome assembly GCA_038245055.1 of Chitinophagales bacterium. Taxonomy (GTDB): domain Bacteria; phylum Bacteroidota; class Bacteroidia; order Chitinophagales; family Chitinophagaceae; genus Ginsengibacter. The sequence continues at coordinate 64,113 of JBBRSV010000002.1, forward strand.
CAAGTCCAGGCTGGCCAACAACGCGAGCAGCAAATGCAACAGCAGCAGATGAGGCAACAACAAATGCAGCAAGACCAGCAAAGACAACAACAAGTGCAAGCCCAGGCTAACCAACAACGTGAGCAGCAAATGCAACAGCAGCAGATGAGGCAACAACAAATGCAGCAAGATCAGCAGAGACAACAGCAGGTGCAAGCTCAGGCTGGCCAGCAACGTGAGCAGCAAATGCAACAGCAGCAGATGAGGCAACAACAAATGCAGCAAGAACAGCAGAGACAACAGCAGGTGCAAGCTCAGGCTGGCCAGCAAATGCAGCAGCAAATGCAGCAGCAGATGAGGCAGCAACAAATGCAGCAAGAACAGCAAAGACAACAGCAGGTGCAAGCTCAGGCCAGCCAGCAACGCGAGCAGCAAATGCAACAGCAGGTAACTAATCAACGACAAATAAGGAATGAACAAATGAATGGAAGTCAGCAAATACAGTCGCGAAATTATGGTGGGGGTGGCGGGCACAGAGGACGTGAAAATTAAAGAAGAGGGTCGTTAGAATAAAAGGTCACGCAAAAGCGGGGCCTTTTTTATTGCGACGCACCTATTTTGCATCAACCACGCCTGCTTGCAAAGTTATCCTTAGCCACATACAGAGAATGGTTCAGAAATTGATCTAATTGGCTTGCAATTGGTGTGATGCACAAGCGCGCGCGCTTGCGCCGGCGAACTTTTTAAAGTAAGAAGTATAGCAGTATTTGTACCATTACTGCATTAGTCGTAAGTAAACATTTCATAACAGGGCAATATTTATTTTACTTCTTTTGCCACAGTTCCCGAATTAGGTATCCTGTTTTTTATGCTAATTCCTATATGCAAAATCCGGTCAGAAAATATAAAATGAAGTTGAAATCAAACAGATAGGCTTTTCATTTTACTTCATGGTTGCCAAAAATAACCACTGCTTTCACAATACATTAATTAAAAAACTAAAGAAGCTATAAGACATTTAAATGAAATTCGGCTTTCTTTATTTAAGAAATTACTATTACTTTCGATGTAAACCATACTGATTTACGAAGAGGACAGGGAAGCGGTAAAAACTTAATTGCGGCTTAATAAAATTTTTACTCACGCCGGGCCAAAAATCTTACATGAATATTTCGTGTAAGAATTACAAATGCCTATTAAGGTACACTAAGTTTTGGACCCTTACTTCTCTTAATTCTTATATCTTGTAAAGTGGTAGTTTCATTCAAACTATATGATGCTTATCACAAAAAGACTATATTTTGGCAACCGAAATATATCGTTAGTTGGTTTGCTTTGGAGTGTTCTTGCTGTGTTAGGTGTTCTTCTTAAACTCCGTTTGGGCGAAAGTAAAATAAACAATTACCTCATTTTTGAAAACGTCTTTTGGCACACGGTTCATCAAACAAATTTGTATATCAAATATCCGGCGGAATATTTTGATACAAATCATTATGGTCCGTTGTTTAGTTTCATCATTGCTCCCTTTGCCTTTCTTCCAATTAATATAGGATGCTTTTTATGGTGTGTTGCAAATGCTGTGTTTTTATTTTACACCGTTAGAAAATTGCCAGTCAGCTACAAAGGGCAGAATATTATTCTTTTGATCACTTCTGTTGAAATGATGACGTCCATACAAAATGTTCAGTTTAATCCTGCTGTTGCCGCTGGAATAATATTGAGTTTTTTATTCGTAAAAAATGGGAGAGACCTGTGGGCAACTTTTTTTATCGCTGCCGGATTTATGATAAAAATTTACGGTATCGCGGGTCTTGCTTTCTTCTTCTTTTCTGAAAATAAAATGAAATTCCTGGTTTCGCTTGTATTTTGGCTGTTGGTATTATTTTGCCTGCCTATGCTTATTTCATCACCCTCTTTTATTTTTCATTCCTACCAGGATTGGTTTTATTCATTAGTACAAAAAAACGAAACCAACGGAACATCTCTGATGCAAAATATTTCTGTGATGGGCATACTGCTGCATGTTTTTAAGATAGAAAATAATCTGCTGCCCGTTTTGATACCAGCAGCCTTAATGTATCTTTTGCCGTTAGTAAGAAATGATCAAAGCAAAAGCGCAGGCTTTCAACTTTCCTATCTGGCTTTTGTATTGATCGGTGTCGTTATTTTCAGCTCATCTGCAGAGAGTTCGACTTATATAATTGCGATGACCGGCGTGGGTATTTGGTACATTTTGCAGAAAAAATTCCTGCCGCAAAACTTAATATTGCTAGGGTTTGCTATAGTTCTTACCAGCTTTGCAAACACTGATTTAATGCCGGCGTATGTAAGACTCCACATCATTCGCCCGTATTCACTTAAGGCCTTACCATGCATTGTAATATGGTGCGTTTTGGCCTATCAATTGCTCGTTAAAGATTTTAAACTGGTGATGCCTGTATGAAGAAAAAGATATCCATTGTAATTCCCGTCTGTAATGAGAAAAATAATATCAGCATTTTGGTAACATCATTGCAAAAGGAATTGTGCGTTTTACCGTTTGATTACACCATTACCTACATTGATGACGGAAGCACGGATGGAACCCTTCAGGCAATCAGAGAGCAAGCAGTTGCGCACCAAAATATTTTTTTCATTTCCTTGTCCAGGAACTTCGGCCATCAGAATGCACTAAAGGCAGGCTTGGACGCAAGTAAGGCAGATTGTGTGATTACAATGGATGGGGATATGCAGCACCCGGCCAAAATTATTCCTGAGTTAATCCGCCTATGGGAAAACGGTTATGATATTGTTTATACTGTTAGAAAAGACCAGGAGATTCCGATCATAAAAAGGAAAACAAGCCGGCTTTTTTATAAATTACTAAATGGATTATCGGCTATTGAACTGGACAGTGGTTCGGCAGATTTCCGTTTGTTAGATAAAAGAGTTGTAGATATTTTGCGAAACTTTACGGAGGAGGATCTTTTTTGGCGCGGTATTGTCAAATGGCTTGGCTTTAAACAAATAGCTATTGAATACTCGCCTGAAGAAAGAAGTTCCGGGCAATCAAAATACACCTATTTAAAGATGATTCAATTCGCCTTGAAGGGAATAACATCCTTCAGCACAAAACCGCTTACTATCTCTATTTACCTGGGATTTTGCTGTGCTGTTTTATCTATACTTTATGTGCCTTATGTGCTAATTAGTCTCTATCTCGGCCGCGCTGTTTCGGGTTGGTCGTCTATGATTATAACCATCGTTTTTTTTGGAGGAGTACAGTTGATGATTCTTGGAATTATCGGCATGTACCTTGGGAAGTTATTCATGCAAAGTAAGCAGCGCCCCCATTATATTATTAAGGAAACTAACCTGCAATGAGGGGCCAGATACTGCTCAGTTTCGATGTGGAGGAATTTGACATACCATTGGAATACGGCCATAATTTGACAATGGAGGAACAAATTGCAATTGGAAAAAATGGTTTAAACAACCTGATGCCAATGTTAGATGCAGAAGGCATTGGCTGCACACTATTCATTACTGCAAATTTTGCCGGAAATTTCCCAAAAGAAATTAAAATCCTTGGAGAAAAACACGAGATTGCTTCTCACACGTATTATCATTCAAAATTTGAAAATGCAGATCTTTTAACATCAAAAAAGTTATTGGAGGAGCTGAGCGGTAAAACAGTATCTGGTTTACGTATGCCGCGCATGCAACAACCCGATATCAGCGAAGTGGTAAAAGCCGGGTATTTATACGATTCGTCCATAAATCCTACCTGGATTCCCGGGAGATACAACAATCTGCGCATGTCCCGGCGAATCTATCAGGAGCAAGGCATTACGCGGTTACCCGCTTCGGTAACTCCCAACCTACGGCTTCCTTTGTTTTGGCTGGCTTTTAAAAATTTCCCTTATTTTATATTCAGGAAGCTCTGTATAGATTGTCTAAAAACAGATGGATACCTAAGCTTGTATTTTCATCCATGGGAGTTTGTTGACATCAATTCATATAATCTGCCACGATATATAACCAGGTTATGTGGGCTGCCATTGCTCAAAAAGCTACATACTTTAATAATAGATTTAAAAAAGGATTATGAATTTAATCAAATTCAGCAATTTTTAAACAATGTTAATGCTGAGAGAAAATATTTAGTAAGTTGATATCAAATTTTATATTGTCCTCATGGAGAGATTGCTGGTTTATTGAAAAATTGAATGCTTCATGCTACAAGATGCCAAATTAGCATTTAAATACTTGCATACTTATTTATATACTCACTTACACAATTAATAGAAACTGACCCTCATCCGCTAAGTAAAGGCATTTTGTCCAACGGTTTCCACTACCGGCAGCCTGGTAGTTTGATAACTTTGCCAGATATCTTTAAAAATGAAAAGGACCGGGTTCCTTTTCGGGATACCCGGAGCCAAACCTGTATTTTATTTATATTGTTTCACTACATGATAATAGAAAACATCCGGCTTACTTACCACCCCTGCAGAATCCATCCTATGCTTTAGTTCTTTCGTTTGCATAAAATCTTCCGCCTTTTTCATATCTCCTATTACCATCACCAATGTCACCATAGCGGGGTCATCAATATTCACGTTGATAGCCCTGGTCTTCATACCTGCATTCATCCTGTCCTGCTGGTCGCCATCAAATACTTTTTTCCAGGCATCGTAGTCTTTTACTTTAAAGGTAACTATCGCTCTCTCAGTAGATGCATCGGTAGTGTTGTCTTGAAATTTATTTGCCGAGTACCAAATAGTTGGCTTGCCAGTTACACCTGCTTTTTTCATAGCTTCCATAAGACCTGGCGAGCTGCCAAATTGTTTTGCTTTCGAGGTGTCATCCATGCGTAAAGCTACCAGTACCATATTCTTGTCTTTTGTGCCCCTTCCTATCACATAATTGTGCAAGCCGCTGGCAACCCTCGCAGAATCGTGGGCCTCATAGCCTGGAAACCATTTGTCATAATCCGCTACTTTTTGCATTATGAGCACGGTCATAGCGGGCGCGGGAGGAGGAGGAGGCGGCGTCATGGCAACAGTTGAATCCTTCATGGTAGAATCCGTAGTCGTGGTAGTGGAGTTGCTGCCGCCGGAATTACAGGAAAACAGCACCAGCATAGCAACAGCAGCTGATGACAGAACATTAAATTGCTTCATTTGAAAAGTTTAAAAGTTTAAGAAAAATTAAAGGAGAAGGGCAGCAAAAGTATTCGCCGGGTAGGGATCGTATATAAATGTAGAGTAAATTAAAACAACCGGGAAAATTATTTAGCGTATGCCGGTCCAAGTAATCCTTATGGAGAACAAGGAAAACACTTTTTTAGGCAAAGGATTGGCTTCTTAGGCAAGGAAATTATTTTGTGCGCAGAAAATTTCTTTTTTTATCCGAATGACGCCTATGGAAAAACAACGTTTTGACGTCTTTAGCTAAAGATGTGCAATCCTTGAATAATGAATTGCGATTTTAAAACAAAAAATTGAAAACCCTTCATAGAGATTCGGCTTCCCGGGTTAAGGAATTAAGCATTTAAAACCATAAAAGAATCAGTCATAATTTACTTTAGACAAAAAAATTAAAATGAAAAAGACATTCATTCGCTAATTTATTACAACCATTATTTTTATTACCATAACAAACGGAGCTTTCAGTCAGTCGCAAACCGATACTAATAAAGAAGATTTGGACAGAGTTTTTGCCAAAGCGGAGGTAAAGCCTTCCTTTAAAGCCGGAGCAGAGGCACTCGATAATTATCTTAAACAAAATATTAATACTTCTGATGCAGGTAATAATGAAAATGGCACCGTAGTATTTATCGTATCAGCGAAAGGAGATATTTACCAATTTACCAATACGGGGGGTAACCTTAGCTTTGCAGATGCGCTTAAAACCGCATTGCGCAAAAGCTCCGGCCAATGGAACAGCGCTATGCAAAATAACTACCATGTAAATGCGTACTGCCGCCTTACAATTACTTTTCATAAAAATAAAATACAGGCGTTAATTGAGTAGGGTAAGGAGATATTAAAATCGAAAACCCGGCCTGGACGTTAACTTTGTTTTATTGTTTAACCCGCAACTATCTCCCCCGATTTTATATACAGTTGCCAAATTAATTTTACTATGCGCAAACTGATTATGGCCATCAATGTTACTGCCGACGGTTTTTGTGATCACCGCGCCATGGTGGCGGATGAAGAATTACATGATTTTTTCAGCGGGCTGTTGAGAAATGCAGATACCATGTTGTATGGCCGAAAAACTTTTGAATTAATGTATCCCTACTGGCCCACGGTAGCACGGGAAAAAACGGGTACTAAAAGTGAAATCACTTTTGCAGAATTGCTTGATGAAAAGGAAAAGATCGTGTTTTCAAAACAGGGGATTACCACCACATGGCAGCATACCAACGTACTCAACAATATGACCCGTGATGAAATAGTAAAATTAAAAGAGCAGGATAAGCGCGATATACTTATCGGGGGTATAGATATTGCAGACCAGCTTACAGCAATGCAATTAATTGACGAATATTATTTTGTAATACACCCGGTACTATATGGAAAAGGAAAGCAGTTTTTTGAATCATTCGAATTAAGCACGCGGGTAAAACTGGACCTGTTCAATACACAAGTGTTCAAATCGGGAGTGGTTGCGCTGTTTTATCGCGTAGCAAACTGGAACTTTTAAAATTAGAAGAAGGGTTTACCGCAGAGTAGTGTGTGTATGAGAGGAATGAATGTTATTCAAGCAGCACGCACATTTAAAGCATTAGTAACGAACAGTCACAGGTCTGGAGACCTGCGCCAGTTTGGAGATCAACTAATAAATTAGGTATCTGCGAATTTAATTTTAAAAAAAAATACTTTTCAAATAATAAGCTGAGAATAGATTACCGGCGTTTTATGAGGTTGTTTTACAGTGGGCCACTGCTATTATTTTGGGCATTTATTTCGCCCGGCGGTGGTATAGAAATGCTGCCGGATTTTAAATTACATGGTGACTTTGATAAGAAGAATAGAAGACATTTTTGTCTTTTCGGGTAGGGATGGGCGTTAGGTTGTACCTTGTTCATGTCCGGGGACGTCAGATTTAATAATAATGGCCACATAACCAGGTAGCCCGCACATAAGAAAAGCTTGTAAATTATGCAAGTAGCAGAATAGGTGGACGCCCGAACTGCGCACGTCCAAATTAAAGCTAATATTGCTTAATAGATTACCTAAACAACATCGCGCAATTATATGAGACTTTTTGTACCTGCACTTTTTATTTTGGCATACCTGCCCTCTTTTTCCCAAACAGGTGTGTCAGTGCTCACACAACACAATAACCTTAACAGAACGGGCTGGAATGATAAAGAAACAATTTTGAATCATTCCAATATTACCTCCGGAAAATTTGGATGTATAGGAACACTTAGTGTGGATGATGAAGTGTATGCTCAACCGTTAGTCGTTAACCATTTGACTATTGGCAACTATACCGGGAGTGTTTTATATGTTGCTACGGTGAACAATACGGTATGTGCCTTTGATGGTGAAGATGTTTCACGCGGAGCGCCTTTATGGCAAATAAATCTTAGCCCCGCTGGCCAAAGGGCGCCAAATATTTTTGATTTAAAAGATGCTAAGGAAGGTAGCCCATGTGGCGGTAATTACCGGGACTTTTCAGGCCGTTTTGGTATTGTGGGCACTCCTGTGATTGACACTGCTTCTAACACGTTATATGTAGCCACAAAAACAGTCGACAATAATGGAAACTTTTATGCATACATTAACGCGCTTGATATAACAACCGGTCTTCATAAACAAGGAAGCCCTCACCTTATTTCTGCCGGGGTAGATGGTAATGGTGCAGGTACTTTGAATGGAAAGATTGCTTTCCTGGCAAAATACCAAAACCAGCGCCCTGCATTGCTGCTATACAATAATACCGTCTATGTAGCAAGTGCTTCTCATTGCGATTGGGGCCCCTATCACGGTTGGATATTAGGTTTTGATGCGAATACACTCAATCTTAAGTATACTTATAATACAACTCCTGATGGATGGGCAGGCGGCATCTGGATGGCAGGGCAGGGAATATCAATTGGCGGTGATGGAAATCTGTATGTAGTAACAGGAAACGGAACCACCAATGCTGATAATACAAACACTATTGGCGGAAGGAGCGAAAGCCTAATCAAACTTTCTCCGCAGCTCGCCCAACTGGATTGGTTTACGCCGGCTAACTATGACTACCTGGACAAGATGGATCTTGATTATGGAAGCGATGGCGCACTGATCATTCCAAATTCCACCCTCACGATTTCAGGCTCCAAAGAAGGTATTTCTTATGTTGTTGACTATAAAAATATGGGTAAACTCAATGCAGCAAATGCACAGGTAAAAGACACGCTTGAATTTAATCCGGGTCGTGTAGGGTTCGTGCATGTGCATGGTTCACCCGTTTATGCTAATTTGAGTACGGGGGAATTTGTGTATGCCTGGGCGGAAAGTTTTAAAATACGACAGTTTACATTTCAAAGAAGCACAGGTACTTTCTCAAAAACCTTTATGCAGGGAAGCAGGAACCTTGATAACGGAATGCCAGGCGCCATGCTATCGGTTAGCTCCAACGGACCAGATACTTCGTCTGCTATTTTATGGGCTTGCTTTCCTTTTTCGGGGAATGCCAATAACCAGGTGAGGCCCGGCACCATTTCCGCTTATAACGCCGGTGACGTTTCAGCCGGTGAACTATGGAACAGCGACATGAATAAAAATGATGCTATTGGAAATTTCGCGAAGTTCAATACGCCGACCATAGCAAATGGTAAAATGTATGCACCCACCTTCTCAAAAGAAATAAAAGTATATGGACTTGCCTGTAATAATTCAATAGCCAGTCTGCCATATGGAAATGGTACCGGCCTTAAGGGCGAGTACTATACCAACAGCACCGCCACCTCTGGTTTTCCTTTATCTGCAACAACGGTACAGCTTGACGCTGCCGTCAATTTTAACTGGGGTTCAGGCGGCCCTGCACCCGGCATAAACATGGACAATTTTAAAGTGAAATGGACAGGCAAAATCAAGCCGCTCACTGATGATAGTTATACATTTTATGTAACAGGAAGTGATGGTGTAAGGCTTTGGGTAAATAATACTTTAATAATTGATAGCTGGACCGATAAACCAGTTACAACAAACCATGGCATTATCGTTTTACAAAAATCCATTGACTACGATATCAGGCTGGAATACTATTCCAATACCGGCGACGCATCCTGCATACTGCAATGGAGCGCTTCCGGAATTTGTAAACAAAACATTCCCGCGTCTCAATTATTCGCCGCTGCTGCAAAATGCACCAGTAATGGAAACGGGTTGGTGGCAGAATATTTTAGCGACCTGCCTCCTGCAGTTAATTTTCCTGTAACCGCTACCGTTAAAAAGACAGAACCGGTGGTAGATTTTGATTGGGGGCAGGGAAGTCCTGCGGGTATAAGTAATGATAATTTTAAAGCAAGATTTTCCGGGTACGTGCAGGGCCTTGATGCCGGGACTTATACTTTCTATGTGACAGCAGATGACGGCGTACGGCTATGGGTGAACAATAATTTACTTATAGATAAATGGATCGACGAGGGAGCTACTGAATACTCGGCCACCATCGATTTAGACGAATGCACTAAAAACGCGATCAGGCTTGAGTATTATGAACATACCGGCAATGCAGTTTGTAAACTTGAATGGAGCGGGCCGCTAACTCGGAGGCAGGTTATACCCGTTGAGCAATTATTTACTGAAACCGATATTATTCCGGTTACCAAAGAATTTACCATTTATCCCAATCCCAACAGGGTACACAGTTTTACTATTTCCTCCAATGCAATTTTGCAGCAAGGCGGCCAGGTGATAGTTTACAATATCACCGGCCAGGTTGTTATTAAAAAAACTATTGCGCAGGGTATGCAAAACGGGAAGATTACGGTATCACATAACCTGGCACGGGGGGTTTATATCGTTAGGTTATCGGCCGACAATAAAATATTTACCGGAAAACTTATGGTTCTTTAAACCAGCATTGACAGCACTTTGGCACAGACCAGCACAGATACCCGGGCGCTTCTCAGGAGGCCACGCTGCGGCTCTTAAGGGTGGATGGTTTGGGCGTTCGAAAGAAAGAAAAACATTTTCAAGGGTTGAAATTACCATTCTTAGCTCCTTTTGAAATGTTGGGTGGATTGTTTCTCCCTTTTGGTATCTTTTTCAATATTCAGTATTAACTATATCTTGTATATTTATGTTATCGTTGAGTTTAGCCCGTTGCCAGATGGAATGTTAAGTTTAAAGATCTATTGCACCGATCGTTGTAAAAGAGAGCCAGAACAGCCATTATCCTACTAAAAATTTTTATCTCTATTCCCTGTTATTGATCCCCAGGTATTTTGTTTACATTTTATAAAAACGATTCTTTTATTAAATATTCTTTATTATGAAAAAATATCTATTGGCTTTTGCTATTGCCTTTGTGGTACTGCCATCGCTTAGCGCACAGAAAATAGTGAACGTTAAGGACATCAATACTGCCGGTAGCTCTTACCCGCGTGACCTGATCATATCTAACGATAAGCTGTTTTTTATTGCCCAGGATGCGACCAACTATAATAGTCTTTGGGTCACACTCGGTACAGACGCAACAACAACAAATATTGGCCCTTTTGGAGGTATCAGCAACAGTATACAGGAACTTCAGAACTACAACAATAAAATTTATTTTTCCTATAATGATGGCATTAACGGCGGGGAGCCCTGGGTTAGCGATGGTACTGCCGCAGGAACTGTGATGCTTAAAGATATTTACCCCGGCAGCACAAGCTCTTCCCCGCAAAACTTTACTGTGGCCAACAACAAATTGTTCTTTTTGGCAAACAATGCCAACGGATCGCACAGGTTATATTCTTCTGATGGCACCAGTGCAAACACTATAGTTGTTAAAGACAATATAGTGGCTGGTTTTAATGGCGAAAGGTCTTTAGCTGTGTTGAACAATGAGGTTTATTTTGGCAGTGATGATGGTTCGGGATCTGGATTTGGATTATGGAAAAGCGATGGCACCGTTATTGGAACCACCCTCGTACAGGCAGGTGCTATAGTTGCCAACTTTAACGGAAACTCTCCTGTATTGAATGGCAAAATGTACTTTAATGCATATGATGCTACCAATGGAGATGAACTATGGGTAACAGATGGAACAAATGCCGGAACCCATATTGTAAAAGATATCAACCCTACTGGCAGTGGTGAGCCGCAGAACTTTTGTATCTATCATAACAAAATATACTTTTCTGCCCGGGAGGCTGCAAACGGAGAAGAACTCTGGTCATCAGATGGCACTACTGCAGGAACACAAATGGTGAAAGATGTAGTGCCGGGAACAAGCAGCAGCCAACCCCGTGCCATTACTGTTTTTAAAGACACCCTTTTCTTTATTACATGGGCCACACAAGAACTGTGGAAGACTGATGGCACAGATGCCAACACGCAGTTGGTAAAAGGTTCCATTCCTTCTAGTATATTTTCGGCCGTATGGAATAATACATTGTACATGATATCCGGTGCAGACTTTACAACTTACCAAACCAATGGCACCACTGCTGGCAGCATGCCAATGAAAGCTGATAATACCACATTTCCCATAACCCATTATTCGCAGTTCGGAAGTGATAATTATTTCCTGGAATATCATAACGAATTGTACCTGCAGGCCAGTGTATCCGGCATTACTACCGGCTTTGAACTTGCCAAACTTACCGCTGGAGCGCTTCCTTTACATTTGATCTCGTTTACAGGTGAGGTGGCTGGGGACAATGATGTTCTGCACTGGACAACTGCTAACGAAATAAATACTGCTTCTTTTATAATAGAGCAAAGTGCCGATGGAAATGTATTTAAGACCGCGGGCCAGGTTAAAGCAGCAGTGAATAGTTCAATGAACCTAGCCTATGTTTTCAAGCAGAATTCATCGCTGAATTCCGGCGGCTTTTATCGCCTTAAAATGGTTGACATTGATCATGCCTTTACTTATTCGCCTGTTATATTACTGGACCATCAACATGCAGGCAATCTTAAAATAGTATACAGATCAGGGGATCGGTCAATAGTTATTAATAATGACACGAAAGCTGGGTGCAGTTGGCAACTATATTCAATAGATGGGTCTCTAATAGATCGGGGAAATTCATTGAGCTCTTCAATAAATATCCCACTAAGCAACTTAATAAAAGGAAGTTTTGTAATGATCTGTAAAGCGAAAGAGCTAACCCGGACCTTGAGATTTGTATCCTATTAAATAGGGACTGACAGCTGTTAGTTATAAGGCAGAGCTCATAAGAAACAGGTGAGCTTGACTTTGGGTCCATGCCCTCTTGTTCCTTTTGGTAGCATGGCATTGTGCGTAAGTCATACTTGTGCGTTGTAGGGCAACGGGACGAGTATGGCAATATAAAAGAATAACTGTTATACGCCCATTTTCTTATGCCAGAAATAATAGGATAATATCCCCGGCACGATCCAAATGAGCATGAAGATCATCATCGGGTCAAACTTGCCTGAAACTGCGATGCCTGAATATATTGCGCCGGCAAGATCAAAGAAGAGGCCTGCATAGGCCCATTCTTTAATCCTCTTTAAACCCGGGATGAGAATAACGATTGCGCCGATCAATTTCGCGAAGCTGATATATTGTATAAAATACACCGGGTACCCAAGACTGTCATGTACTAATTGAATCGCCTGTTGGGAGGGCTTAAGGCCGTCTGCAGCAGAAAATATCATCAATGCAGAGAAGATAACGGTGCATATCCAATAAGTGAGGTTGATAGCCTTCGTTGTCATTCTGATATATTGAATTATTTTTCTAACAATAAAAATAGCTTCTTCATTTCATTTTGTCAAGCTTAAGGTTGATTAAGCAGTGTATACGCAAATTCTTACCGCTGAGAATAAGAGATGCTGCGGTTATGCAGAGGGAAAAATTGGAAGATATTTCGGAAGGATGAGGTAGATGCCTTCTAAAAGTATGGGTGCTTGTCAGGAGGCCACGCTGCGACTCTCAAGGGTGGATGGTTTGGGCGTTCGAAAGAAAGAAGAACACCTTCAAAGGCTGAATGATCTCCTAATCTATTCTACTCCCGCAGGCTTTTGAATATCTTCCGGCAGTACATGATCATTACCAGTGCCACCTAAAAATATCAAAGCACCGCCGTTTGTACCAAGTGCATAATTCTCTACCTTGAACATAGTGCCCTGTGCTTCATCACCGGTTTTACAGGGATTCTGTTGAGGATCGCTTGAGCCATTTAGTTTGGCCGTGCGGCTATAGTTACCGTTCTCATCTTTATTAATTGCGGGAGGCGCAACACCAAATATGGACAGCGGCACTGTACCACATTTTTCCTGGGTTTGCCCGTAATATTCACTAAAGTTGTTTATCGAGTTGCCACGAATCACGTTCATTTCGCTCTTTACTTTTATCTCTCCGAGTGCCGTTTCTTTAGCTTCGTCAGCGCCCGGATTTTCCACGATCCAAGCGCCCCACCACACTCCATCCGCAGCTGTTCTTGTGCGGGCCAAACGCAATAAATAAAATACATCCGGCCTTATTTCAAAAGGCGTACGGCAACTCCATCCCACACCCTCGCCACCAAACTCTTTGCAATTACCGCCGGTAGCCTCCGTTGCATTCCATAAGGAAAAAAGCGCTTGCCCCTTGCCGTTAGCATCGGTATTGAAACCCAGGTAGCCGCCGTGTGCCGGGTCTGCTACCCATGCCCACGTCATCACCCACTGTGTACCATTTGCCGGTTTGGCAATCCATATTTTTTGCTCTACATTTTGTACATCATCGGAGCCTTGCCCAAAATCCCAAAAGGTATAAGCATTGGCATATTGTTGCTGCTGGGCATTTGCGGGAAGAAATGTTCCCAAGAGTATGGTGAAAATACTTGCGGTTAGTAAAAGGTTGAAGACTGCCGGTAACTTTTTCATGTATGATTTTTTATAAAGATCATAAATGTAAGAAAGGTTGCGCTAATAAAATTAATCGCTAAGAACATAAGAAGCGGCGGCTCTTCCCTGATTTTATTAATCTGTAAAATATGGCCCATTCCTGCGCAGCAGTCAGGAACTTTATTTATTTTTTACTAAAAATTTGTGTTACAGTTTCAGCCGCAATTCTCTCAGAAGTAAAAGTGCTGAACCGAGGCAAAAGCAAGGGTGAGAAATCCGCGGCTCTGTAAATGCGCAGCAGTGCTTCAAAATCTTCTTTCGTATCCACGTCGCATTTCAAAAATAAAGAGAGGTTGGGTATGGGAAAATTTTTCTTAAGGTAAAACCAATAATCCGCTCCAACGCTATCATCAAAAAGCATTGGTATTACTTTTTGAATCTCTTCAAGGCTCACCTTTTCAGGATGTGCGGCCTGTAATAAGTTTAAGAGTTGCTTATGCTTCAATAGAAATTGCAGCCCATCTTTTGGAGGGAAAAATAAACTGATATCCTTATGTCCTGATAATTCTTTTGGAAGTGTGAAATAAACCGGCTTTGCATTTTTCGCCAGCTTTTTCTTATCTGCCACCGTATCAAAATACCATTGATTAAATTCATTTAATCTTTGCTGCAATTCCCTGCTCGTTTTGAATACGATTAATTCTGAACCGAAAAATTCAACAGCTTTATTTCTATAGTTCAGTGCAAGCGCTTCAATTTCTTTGCGGTAGGGGGCAAAATGTTTTTGAAAACTCTGTTGCAGTTCAATATTGCGATGATAAATTTCTTCCCCCTTATAAGGGCTGGGTATACACAACCCCGAAATATAATGATCCCCATTCCATTTTGCAAGCGTTGTAATCCAGTACTCTTGTTCTACCACATTAATGGGATTATTAAAGCTGCTTATAAGCACATTGAATTCTTCAGTGGTTGCTGTATGCAGCATGCGGTAGTGAGTGCCCGTTTCCTCCTGTATATGAAAAATGCCATGTGGCCTGAATTTGAGGTTAATAATTTCCTCCTTCTTTTTATCGTTGCAACGCATAGCTCCTGCCAGAATATCCACAGGGAAAAAAGCAGTGAACAAAGAAGGAACTTCAAAAAGCAGGCGATCGGTTTCTGCATACATCATTGGCCCTATAAAGTCTGCATCAGTATCTTCCTCCTCCAGCTTCCACAAAGTATGCTCCAGTCGCCTGGTAAATTCCGGGCCTGTGAGGTAACCATAAAAACAAAACCACTCTATTTGTTTCTTAAAATCAATATAATCTTGTACGGGGATAAGATATTTTTCGTAAAAGTTATTGGTAACTATTTCCTCTATGTTATTTAAATAATCAAAGACTTGTTCTGTAAGATTAACAAAAAAGGGCTTATTGAAAAAAACAAGGGCTTGTTCTTCCCCATCGTTTAGAAGACATATGTATTGAATAAAGGCCAGGTAATGAATATCAACTGGCATAATATCGTCGTATTCTTTTTCGGATTGGTTAAGGATTGCAGCATCAAAAAATGGCAGGCGTTTACCAAAGTGTTTTTTATGCAGCGCAGTCAGCGACTTCCAGAATCCGATATCATTTACCTGGTCTTCAAAGTATGCCGTAAATACATAGGCCAGTTGCCGGCAGTCCTCTTCATCTATATCAATCACATCATCATATTCATCTGCCAGGTTGTTTATGATCGTAAAAAGCTTTCTGCAAATATTCAGGTAAAATATATCTGCGTCTGAATGAATGGTATACGGCTTACGCTCCATATACCAGCCGATATTGATAAATTTTTCCAGTCTCATCCCGGTAAAAATAAAGACATTCAACTAAGGATTAAAAAAAACATACATCAATTTTCACCGCTGAGAACATGAAAGCCAGGTTGTGAGTGGCCAAATAGCTGAAGCGAACGGTAAAGGGGTAAATGATTCAGCATCGATTTTCCGGCAAGGTTACTTTAAGTGCAAAAGCTGTGCATGAAAAACCCCGCTGACACATGAAGGCAAGATTGATCAATTAATAAATTGGCTATCTACGAATTTAATTTTAAAAAAAAGTGCTTTTCAAATAATAAGCTAATGTCGTATTGGGTTGCGTGAATTTATTATGAAAATGAAAACCCCGCTGGATGTCATGTTAACTTCCCTAAGCATTGCTACGCAGCCTTTTTAACCACGCCCTTGCTAATTGTCACGCGTACCTTCCTTCTCATTTGCTATTACCCAACACAATAAATCGCTCCCATCTCCGTTTACTCCTCAAAGGTAAACAGGTGGTATATGAATAATACATGACCGGTAGTTGTTCGGTCTATGCACCAAAAAATCAGTAACCGCGAAATACATATTTTTTAATGGCAAGTGCCTTCTAATATTAATTAACCAAAAATATTTTTAAAATGGCAGAGATAAGGAATGGTATACTGGGCGCTTTTACGGGCAAGGTAGGGCCCGTATCTGGATATACCAGGTACGGCCGTAATATTATGCGTTCGTCATCCAGCACGGTAAATGACAAGATTACTCCGAAGCGTGCAGCCCAACGTGAAAAGGTGAGGGTATGCAATGCATTCATCAACGCTTTTTCCGGTACGGGTATTTTTGCCATTACGTTTCCTGACCCTTATCATGGTGGCTCGGGCTACAACCGCGCCATGAAAGTTTTAATGAACAGTGCATTAACCGGAGAATACCCGACTTATGGGATATTGTACGATAAGTTCCTTATCTCAAAGGGCGACTTGCCCGCTCCTGAAAATGCTGCGGTTTCGCTGGACGAAGCCGGCAACTTTGTTTTTACCTGGGCCAATAACTCAACCGATGGCACAGCCAAAGTTAATGACAAAGCGGTACTGGTAGCCTGGTTTCCGGAGAGGCAAATAAAACTGGCTTATGTGCTGGAAGCGGCAGACAGGTCAGCCTGCACGGCAACGCTTGCAATAAGCACTGACAATAAAGGTGAAGCTGCGGAAACATGGATTGGTTTTGTAAGCGCTGATGGGAAAATAGCCTCCGACAGTGTTCATACCGGCAGCTTGGTGGTGTAATACCCTGGAGGTATCTTTTAAACATGCACTCGCAATGCATAATCAATAGAATCTTCCTTTATGGCATTTGGGCAAAGAGTGTTTCCAGGGTTCAGGCTTTCAATATTAAAATGATTTGCGGAGAACGTGTTCCGCGGCGTTATTTAGTAGCCCCTGCGTGCAACAAACTCTTTCCAGGTACCCTCCCCGACACCGCGGAAAAGCAAAAATTTCGCTCTCGATATCTCCTCAATACAATCCCAATAAATTGCATTCCTATCCAGTGCAGAATAAAGTCGCCCTGTCACAGACAAGCCCTCTTTCACTTGTTGATCAAGCCACTTTCTCACGGGGGTTATCTGCAAACTCTGATCGGGTATATAGCTTTCGCGAGGCTGGTGAAAGTCTCCTGCCTGCAGGGAATCCCCGACTTTAACAGTTGAAATGCCATTTCCCGTAGCCAAATGAGCAGTAAGGATACCACTGTCCAATATTTTCATGTAACTCCTGCAGCAAGCGGTAGGAAAACTTTTTAAACCACTCCTGCTCCTGCCTGGCCGTTTTTGCGTTTAGGCTAGGATGCTTCAGTCGCCAGTCGCTTACGATCTTTTCTATTAATTGTTCCAGCTTTTCCATTATAGCTGCTGTGGAGGAGGTGTCTGTCATGGTTTGGTAATTTGGCGCAAAAATAGAAAATTCAGGTGAATTGCAAAAGGGCGAACCATATTTTTTCGGGCTGGTGCAAATGACTCATTTATGGCGTTGGTGGGAGCCCTGACTGCCGGGCATGGACAACGGTCGGCAGCATTGGAAGATATTTCCGGAAGGACAAGATAGGTGCCTTCTAAAGGTTGGCCGCTGGCCAGTAGACCACGCGGCGGCTCTCAAGGTGGATCGTTTGGGCTTTCGAAAGAAAGGAGAACATTTTCAAAGGCTGAACTAATAAATGGGGTATCTATAAATTTAATTTTAAAAAAAAGTGCTTTTCAAATAAAAGCTGAGAATAAATTACCGGTGTTTTATGAGGTTGTTTTACAATGGGCCACTGCTATTATTTTGGGCATTAATGTCGCCCGGCGACAGTATAGAAATGCTGCCGGCTCTTTAAATTACCTGGTGACTTTGATAACAAGAATGGAATTCATTTTTTACTTTTCGGGTAGGGATGAGTGTTAGGTGGATCCTTTGCTAGTCGGCAATAAAAAAGGAGGGAGGTGGCTGTAGATTTATTCAATACAGTTTAGACATTATTTGAAAATTAAAAGGAGGAACAGTAATGTCCAGTTCTTTATTCATTACTTTAAAATATAAATTTTGAAGTTCGTGCACAAATTGAATCCGGAGATTAACAGTATTATCAGTAAATGTAACTGTACGCCGGAGCTCCGAACTTATAACAGTAAAACCTTCCAGGGAATAATAATTTACGGCAACTGGTTCTGAGCATGCGTGGTTTATCAATGCGTTCCGGGGCTTTAGCTGAAAGCCGCAACCGGTAACTAATTCAACAGACAATGGAATACCTTTCATTCCCTCCGCAAATAATAGTCGTGTTTTCGGTTGCTTTTCATATTTCCAACCTTCATTTAAATTTAATAATACATATTCAGTACCATCAGCAATACAAACAAATAATTCATCTTCATCCTTATCCAATATCCTATTGGCCGCAATAAGATCACCGGCCATATTTAAAGAAATCCAATTACCAATTCTTACTTCATTAAATTGAATCGTAAATAAATTTAGCTGTCTTTCCTAAATACTAAATTTAGCGCATTTCTATTATTACTTTTCTTCATTTTACTTATCTATAAAATTAGTCGGAAGAATTCTGAACGGAAAAATAGGTGCTTTCTAAATGTTTGGCCGCTGGTCAGGAGACCACGCAGCGGCTTTCAAGGGTGGATGGTTTGGACTTTCGAAAGAAAGGAGAACACCGGCGAGGACTGAATCTTTCCAACAAATATTTACAGATTAAAAGAATGCTTTGTTGTTTATAAACCTTAATTCTAAATCATAGAAGCAAAATATTCTTATTAAAATATTTGATTGCTATTTCCCCAATCCATCTTGCCATATCTACAGGCACAGCATTACCAATTAATCTGTAAGAACTTCTTTTATTTTCAAAATGAAAATCATCTGGGAAACCTTGCAACCTTGCATATTCCCTTATTGAAAAGGGCCGCAAGCCATACTGTGAATTCTTATCCTTAACAAGCCTTGTGCTCAAATCTTTTGAATAATGAGCCACGCATGTTGGTGCAATTGCATTAGCATGTTGCGGATCAACAATTATCGGAAAGTCTCTATACTTTCCCTCTATTCTTCTTATCACATAGTCTGGCATTTCAACCTCAGGATTCTTTTCAAGAATATCTTTCAGTTTAATTTTATTGGTTACTTCTGTTGGTGCTGCAATAACAAATGGTTTTCGAGTTCCGATGAGTATTAATCGTTTTCTTTTTTGCGGCAACCAATTTGAAGCATCAACAGGACAAAAAACATTCACATAATAATCCGGGAGTTTAGTCATCGCTTCCATTGCCACTTTGAATTTCTTCATACCTGGTACGTTTTCGACTATGTACATTTCAGGTTTTTCAATTACTATGTGCCTGAAAAAATGAAGGAATAAATCATCGCCTGTCCGCGTACCGTGTATGTCTGCTATTGTCGAATATTTTGTGCAAGGGTAAGTCCCAAGAATGATATTAGATTGTGGCTGTTCCAAAACCGTTTTGTCTTTTATATCTGCATTTAAAATATTGTGTGAAAAATATTGGCTATTTGAGCGCATACATTCTGTTGCTTCTTTATCCAGATCAAGCGACTGAATGATTTTTATTCCCGCTTGCATAATGCCAAGCTCCATTCCTCCGCATCCTGAAAAATAACCTTTAGCTGTTGGTATGTACATAACAACAAAGCTCAGGTTAAGAAACTATAAAGCCTGTATACTTTAGGACACAGAAAAACTTATTAAAACTAGGGAGGGAAAGATAGACACGGGCATTACAATTACCCAACCGCCATTTTTGCAGAATCTTTCCACAAATAAGGAGGCATGGGTTCATTCAATTCCCATTTAATACTCATAGGATTTGATCCATAATGTTCTGCGATATTTCCTTCGCCTATAAATACGAAAGACATGGTGTTGCCGTATTCATCTTCATTTTTTTCTCTGATAAAAAGTAAGATTCGTTTATCATTTTCTTTATGGTTAATATAAGATAATCCCCGTCCTCTATCCGGCCTGGCGGAATTTTGTGACTGCCAATGAAAAAGATTTTCGCTGATAGCAAAATCTTCATACAATGTTGTTGGTGAAAAATTCTTTTCTGATTTATTGAGTGTAATAAAAAATAACTCTGTATTTTTTTCTTCAGAAAAAGCAACGCCTTCTCTAATACTTGATCTTTGTTTGTATGTATGGAATCCGAAAGCAGAAAGTATTTGGTCTCTTGTATATCTTCCGTGAACTTTTAGTGGTTGAGAGTAAGGAAGTGAAATTTCTTTCTCAATAAATGCAATTTTATCAATTAAGATTTCAAGAATTTCAATAATTTCCTGCGTCAAGATTTTATTTCTTCCAATGGAATGGATACTTTTTTCTAATGAAGTAAAACCGCTGGCAGTTTGCCATATGTCATAATGTAACATTAAGCACATGGTTCTTTCTTGTTCGTTAAGTTGCTTGAGAGAAACGTTGAAGTTCTTCTTGGCTAAGGATAAAATAAATTCAAAATAGGAATTTGAATTACAGGAAAGCCATTTGTTACTAATAGTCCTCGTAATTTCCTTTTCGTTTGTTTCAGGATAGTTTTCAATTTGTTCGGCAATCGCGCATAATCTTTTCCAACTTCCTCTTTTGTAAATTAATTGCAGTGGAATATGATAGAAATCAGAAAAGTTTTTTAACGAAAGAGGTAGTGTTGTTTGGTGTTTATAGTTTCTAATCTTGTTTAGCAATTGATTTCTATTCAATGAAGTTGCTTTTCTAATATTATCCAGAATGAAATCCTTTGCTTTCTTTTCTAAAACGATAGTACATCCCAAAGGCAAATGAGGGAAATCATCTTCAAGTTCTTTTTGGATAGATGTATTTGTCTTACCAACCAATGCTCTAAATTTTCCTTCAAAATCATATTCTGGTCGTGAGTTGCCGACAAAATCTAAAACTGTTAAGCATTCTTTATTATCTGCTAACCTCAAACCCCTGCCAAGTTGCTGAAGAAACACAGTAAGACTCTCTGTTGGTCTTAAAAACAAAACTGTATCAATTTCTGGTATATCAATTCCTTCATTGAAAATATCCACGACAAAAAGATAATTGATATCCTTCCTTGAAAATTTTCTTCTCAAATCTGCTCTTAAGTCATTTCTGGAACTAACCAAATAATCTGCCTTCAAACCTGCAAGTACAAACTTTTCGGCCATGTATTGGGCATGATCTTGTGTAACACAAAAGCATAATGCTCTTACATCATTAAGATCTCTTAAATATTTATTTAGATTGAAAATTATCTCACCGACTCTCTTATCATCTTGAGTGTAAATGCGCGTTAATTCGCTCGGTAAATATCTTCCGTTGCTCCACGTTACATTTGATAAATCAATGCTGTCAGTAATTCCAAAATATTGAAACGGACAAAGCAATTTTCTATTCAATGCTTCAGGTAATCTTATTTCTGCTGCTATCGTATCGCAAAAATCTTTCAGAATATCTTCGCCATCCATTCTTTCGGGAGT
Organism: Chitinophagales bacterium; assembly: GCA_038245055.1. GTDB lineage: Bacteria > Bacteroidota > Bacteroidia > Chitinophagales > Chitinophagaceae > Ginsengibacter. Next base: position 85,913 of record JBBRSV010000002.1, read on the forward strand.
AGCAGTTAACCCCAAAAGTATTTTTGGTTTAAAGTGATTTAAAATTGGGCGATAACTTGACGCAGCTATGTGATGGACTTCGTCAATAATTATAAAATCATAAAACGACTCTGAAAGATTTAACGAATTAATTTTGTTGTTCAGCGTTTGAACAGAAGCAAAAAGACAATCATATTTTTCTGGCTCAATTCCATCTACCCATAATTCGCCAAAGTTATTATCTCTTAAAACTCCTTGAAAAGTTGCTTGAGCTTGTTGTAAAATTTCTTTTCTGTGTGCTATAAATAAAAGTTTGGCATTTGATTTTTGATTTTTAAAATTCTTAAAATCAAATGCAGATACTACCGTTTTCCCAGTTCCGGTCGCAGCTACAATTAAATTTCTATATCGATGATGAACAATCCTTTCCGCTTCTAACTTTTCTAAAATTTCTTCTTGAAAGGGAAACGGTTTAATGTCAAAATAAGCAGCAGAGTTATTTCTTTCTGTTATCCTTTCCTTTTTGAGTGCTATTCTTAATTTTTCTGAGTGAAGAATTTGATCAAACAATTCAAACTCTTTATCCTGCCAATAGGTGTCGAATGTTTTCTGAAATTTATCAATGATATGGGAAACTTCTTTTGTTGTTATTTTAAGATTCCATTCTAATCCATTAGTCAATGCAGAACGAGAAATATTTGAGGAACCAATGTAGCCAGTATGGAATCCGGTATTTCTGAAAAAAAGATAAGCCTTAGCATGTAATCTTTCATTATCGGTGTTGTAGGAAACTTTTATTTCAGTGTTCTTTAAAGAGGATAAATATTCAACAGCTTTCAAATCAGTAGCTCCCATGTAAGAAGTTGTAATGATTTTTAATTTACTGCCTCTTTCCGTAAACTCTTGTAACTCTTTTTCAAAAATTCTAATTCCTGTCCACTTAATAAAAGATACTAGTAAACAAACTTTATCAGAAGAGAGAATTTCTTTTTTGATTTCACTTTCAAGAGATATCCCAGCATTATTTCCTGTGAATAATTCACTTTGTGATAATCTTGTGTAAGGAGTAATTTCTTTTAAATATCTGTCAAAATCAGAAAACCTTGCGTCAATCTTTGAAAAAACTGCCGAAAGAATTTTAGCTTCCGTTATTATTATATCATCATCAAACTGCTCATTTTGTAATTCATTTCTTAAAAGAAAAATTATCTTATTTGATAATTTAATTTGTTTTTCAATACTGTCTTCCCCAGTAATTAAATTCAAAGCAAACCTAATAACATCCGATAAATACTGTGAAAGAATTCTTGACGCCTCATTTTTATCGATTAATGTTTCTTTTATGTAGAAAGAACTTTTATCTAATTCATTCAACTTAGATGATATTAATCTATTTATAAGTTGCTCGTAAAGTCCCAATGAAGTCATATCAATTAATCAGTTATTTTGGTCAAAATAAAACAGAAAGTATTTTAATGCTCAGTTATTCCCAAATCTAAGAAAATATTCATCTTCCTCTTCATAACAAATAAATTCGCATTCCTTATTCAAACATTTTTCAATAAGTGCTTTCAAATTGGTATGATAAAAGTTTGCTACTTCTTCACATCTTGCACCACAATAAGGGCAAGTAAAAGGTTGGTCGTTCATTAAGAAAATTGGTAAGGGATTAAACATGCAACAAGGTAGGTGAAACCTTTTTTCAAAATGGTTGCTTTTAAGACACTTCTATATTTTTGTAAAACAATATCTGGTTTTGCCGGGGAATTTTTTATCGTGCAGCGTATAGCGGTATCCGTTAGCATGTAAAAAACGGCGCACCAACATTTCAGGCCTTGTATTTTTGCCTTTGATGGCGGCCATGTTTCTACTGCGTATCTCTATGGTGTGCACATCTGCCATGAGGTAAAGGTAGCAATGGAATTGTTTCTATTGAAGTTTTAAAGAATGCCCGGCTATTAAATAAAGAAGACTTTATGGTGGAAGTATTTAAATCTAACTAAGTTAGAAAAATAAAACTTTTATCTTTATTGAATGAATACAAAACATATCATTTCAACTTTACAGGGAGCTAAACCAGCATTGCAAAAAAGCTATGGCTTTACTTCTCTTGCCTTATTTGGTTCTTACAGCCGCGATACTGCTATAAAAAATAAGAGTGATATAGATATTCTGGTAGAATTTTCAGAACCAATCGGGATACGTTTTATTGATTTGGCAGATGAACTTGAGCAGATTCTTAAACAAAGGGTAGATTTGGTATCCCGCAAAGCAATTAAGCCAAAATACTTTGAAGTTATTGAACCCGATCTTATTTATGTCTGAAAGAGAAATAAAAAATTTATTGGAAGACATCTATGATTCATTGAAATAACCGCCGATTAAGATGATAATAAATTTATTGATACCACTATAGCAGCAGGCTGTGTAATTCAATCATTTTTGGGGATTTAATAATAACTTTACGGTAGTAAAATAAATGACATGAAGGAAATAGCATTAATGAAAAAACAAGCAAAAAAGTATTTGGACACTGCCGATGAAAAAATAGTAAAAATGGTATATGCCATGCTGGAAGTGGATGCTGAAAAAGATTGGTGGGATGATGTGAGCGACGAAGCAAAGGCCTCAGTAGAAACAGGTTTAAAAGATGCCGAAGCAGGGAGAGTTACATTACATAATGAAGTGATGAAAAAATATAAGAAATGGCTGTTATAATTAAATGGGCAAATGAAACTAAAAAAACCTTTGATAAGAATATCAGTTACCTGAAGGAGGAATGGACAGAAAGGGAAATTAAGAATTTTGTAAAACAAACAAATTATATAATATTAAGGATAGCTGCATAACCTGAAATGTATCCTGCATCACGAAAAAATTCCAAAATAAGGATGGGAGCGATTAATAAACACATCACTTTATATTACCGTTATTACTCTTCAAAGAAGGAGATAATCCTGTTAACCTTTTGGCATAATAAACAAGATCCAAAGAAATTAAATTATTAATTAATCTCTTACAACATTGGCAGTATTGCCATTAATTTTATTCAGCCACCATTCAGTTCTTGTTTTGGGTACTAAAAAGTATTTACAGCCTGTCTGCCGTCCAGGCAGATATTTATGTTCATGCCAAAAATATTCATGCTCAAATATTGCTGTTTTATATTTTAGTAAAACGATATCCGGTTTGGCGGAGAGGTTTTATCGTGTAGGCGGTACCGGTAGCTATGCCTGCAAAGGTTGTTTGTCGGTTTTTATTTCTTCCAGCAACCTTATGATCTTATCTAATTTGTCAATTTCAATTGAATTTAATCTTCGCTGGAGTTCTTCAATCTCCAGCTTGGCGTCGGTGTTGGTCTGGTAATCTTTCTGCGCCTGCACCCTGTCTCTTTCGTTTTGCCTGTTTTGGGCCATCATAATAATAGGCGCTGCGTAGGCGGCCTGCGTGGAAAATAGCAGGTTAAGCAATATAAAAGGATATACATCCCAGTGGCGCATAAACGCGATAACATTTAACATCATCCACACTACCACAAAAATACTCTGTAAAATGATGAACGTCCATGAACCCATACCCTTGGCCACCTTATCGGCAAGCCGCTGGCCAAATGATAAACTTTCTTTGTACTGGTCGTGCCATGTTTCGTTCACAAGCATTTTATTTTTTTTAAGTAATTGAAAAGAATCACCGGGTGTAAATGTAATGGGTATAATTAGATTTTCTTTTGTTGAGGGTTTCCACCTGCCACAATTGCTTTGCAATGAACCGGTAGCCGTTAGTATGTAAAAAATGGCGTACGGGCATTTCAGGCTTTGTATTTTTTGCCTTTGATGGCGGCTATAGTTTTTGCTGCGTATTTTTTTGGTATTTACTTTGGCCATTTTGCGGGATTTTTGGCTGCTTTACTTATTAGTCTTTTTTCTTTTCCTCCAACTGCTTCAGCACTTCATCCATTTTTAAATGCAGCCGCATCACTTCTGCCTGTGCCTTCAGGTTTACCTGGTATTCTATTTCGGCCTGTACCCGGTCCTGCTCTGCAATACCGCGCTGGCTGGTGAGCACCAAAATGGTGAATATAAATGAACTAAGGGTAAGTATAAATCCTAAAATAAAAAATGTGGGTGGGTTGTCGTTAAAGCTAATACCATTCTTGTGAAAGCGTTCGAAATACCAGGTGTGAAAACCTATCCAGGTGGCGAGGAAGATAAACGCAAATAAGAGAAAACGGCTGCTTGATACGAAGCGGGCAGCCTTATCAACCAATCTGCGGAAAGAAGCCGGCTGCTCATGGGGGATTTTACTGCCACTAATATGCTCCCGCATCGTAGTAGTATTGGTGCGCAGCCTGTCAACAATTATTGCAAGTAAGGTTCGGGAAAACTGTGGATGATTGTCGAGGTAATTGTAAAAGGTAGAACGATTGATGGTAAGCAAAGTTGTTTCGCTTATACTACGTACAGTGGCGGTATGCGGTCCGCCATCGAGGAGTGATAATTCCCCAAAAAAAGTTCCTTCGCTTTGCTGGCCCAGCGTTGTTTCTTTACCATCTTTATTGATAGAACTGATGCGAACTTCTCCGCGTTCTATCACATAAAATTTGTCCCCAGGATCATCCATCCACAATATAACGGTATTGGCCTTGTATGTTTCTGTTTGCA
>JBBRSV010000003.1:0-79757 GCA_038245055.1 Chitinophagales bacterium
ATCATACCTTTCTTTAAAGATATGTTTACGCAGTTAGAAGTATTCTTTGAAGGTTTAGCAAAAAAATCTGCATGATTAAATAGGCCTTTAAATATTATTTAGCTACTTTTTTAAATATAAACATTTATTTTAGCGTTAATTAGCTGCTTATAAAAACGAAATTCGCCAAAGAGCATCAATGGAATATCAAATTAAACAATCCGGCAAATTCAAATTTATAGAAGAGGGGGAAGGTGCACCGCTTTTATTGCTGCACGGGCTGTTCGGCGCGTTAAGTAATTTTCAGCATCTGATAGAATATTTCAGAAAGACGAATAAGGTTATTGTTCCAATGCTTCCACTTTTTGAACTTGACCTGCTTCATACCACCGTTGGTGGCTTGCAAAAGTTTGTTTTTAAATTTATTGAGGCCAGGGATTATGTAAACATTCACTTGCTGGGTAATTCCCTGGGAGGCCATGTAGCGCTCGTTTATATTTTAAAACATCCTGACAGAATAAAATCATTGATTCTAACGGGAAGCTCAGGCTTATTTGAAAATGGAATGGGCGATAGTTACCCGAAAAGAGGGGATAAAGAATATATCCGGAAAAAAACCCAGCTTACTTTCTACGATCCGGCAATGGCAACAGAAGAGCTCGTGAATGAATGTTTTGAAATAACAAATAACAGGATTAAGGTCATTAAAATAATTTCACTTGCCAAATCTGCCATTCGCAATAACCTGGGTGAAGAAGTGAGCCAAATAAAACAACCAACTTGTTTAATTTGGGGAAACAACGATACCATCACTCCTCCTTTTGTTGCTAAAGAATTTCACAAACTGATTCCCAACAGTGAACTTCATTTTATAGACAAATGCGGACATGCCCCAATGATGGAAGTTCCTGATGAATTCAATAGAATTCTAAATGGATTTATATCGAAATTAAAAATACCTGCTGCAACAGTTCATTAGTTTTTTTTGTCTTTATTGTTTAAATCTTTTCATTTCTAACATTTTAATTGTATCGCCATCATGTTAGCACAGGAACTCGTCAACAATACTTTACCGCAATTACAATTGTCGGATCCCGTGTCCAGGGCGCTTCAACTGATGCATGATTATAAAGCAACACACTTGGCGGTAGTTTCAGATGAAAAATATATGGGCTTAATAAGTGAGGATGATTTGCTGGATGAGGAAGATAAAAAGATTGCAATAGAATTTTTTCAAAATGATTTTATCATTGTTGCCGTTAACGCCAATAAACATTTTTTAAATGCCGTCTCTTTAAGCTCGTATTATCATACCAACGTAATTCCTGTAGTAAACGATGCCAATGAATTGTTGGGGACGATCGGAAGCCAGCAACTGCTCGATGCTTTGGGAAATTTTTCCGGTGCTAATGAAACCGGCGCTGTGATTGTACTGGAAATGGAGCGGATCCGTTTTTCAATTTCAGAAATAAGCAGGATTGTCGAAAGTGATGGCGCAGTAATTCTTCATTTAAACATTACAAATCAGCCAACTTCCACATTGATGCAGATTACCATTCATCTTAATAAAAGAGAGATTTCTGTTATTATCGCCGCCTTTGAAAGATATGATTATACCGTTTCTTATTATTCAGGTGAAGAACATTTTGAAAATGAAATCGACGTGAATTATAGAAATTTAATGAACTATCTCGATATTTAAGACCTCTCTTTTTACTCTTTTACATTTTAAGTTCCTCTCATATAGATGCCAAACCTTCCCCAATAAATTCGACTAACGGTAGTAGTTATAATCGATGAAAACTTTGCAGTAAAATTTTTCCAAATAAATAAGTTTGAATTGTTTACAAAATAAGTTGAATCAAGAATTGGTAGCACGAAGAAATATTTTTCAAAATAATTTGTCTTTCATTTAGTTTTCAATTATTTAAGGCAAAAGAATATATTTTTGTAAATTATTTTTTTGTGCAGGTATTTATAGATTAAATAAAATTATGCGAATAGCGATTTACAGCCGGGGATTAGAAGCTGAGCAGCAGGATGGCATCAAACTATTGTTTGCAGAATTGAATCGTTATAAAATTGAGCCCGTAATTTTCCAAAATTTTTTCAACCAGTTTTATTCGGCTGTTGACATAAGCAATAAATATTCAACTTTTAGTTGCCCGGAAGACCTGGAAGATATTGATTGCCTTATTAGCCTCGGCGGCGATGGAACCTTACTTGATGCGGTAACTTTTGTTGGCGATAAGGGAATTCCCGTGTTGGGAATTAATTATGGCAGGCTTGGTTTTTTAGCGAGTATTGGTAAAGATGAGTTACACATTGCTGTAAAAGCCCTGGTTCAGCATACTTTTAAACTGGACAAAAGAACGCTTCTTCACCTTGACGCTAACATGCCTTTATTTAATGGAGTCGGTTATGCATTAAATGAATTTACAATTCATAAAAAAGATACTTCGCCCATGGTTAAAATTCACACCTACTTAAATGGTGAATTTTTAAATACTTATTGGGCAGATGGACTTATCGTTTCAACGCCAACTGGCTCTACTGGTTATTCATTAAGTTGCAACGGCCCGGTGGTTTTTCCTGAATCTGCAAGTTTTGTAATTACACCTGTTTCTCCACATAATTTAAATATCAGGCCTTTAGTTGTACCAGATAGTGCAATTCTTTCGTTTGAGGTAGAAGGAAGAACAGATGGCTTCCTTTGCACACTCGATAGCCGGAGGGAAATTGTAACAAAAGAAGTGCTTCTCGCTGTGCGCAAAGAAACTTTTAGCATAAATCTTGTAAGGTTAAATGAAAATAATTTTCTGCAAACGCTCCGTAACAAATTATCATGGGGCCTGGATAAAAGAAATTAATGACAAATTTTTAACTTGCAATTATAATTAAAAGGGTGTTTCTTCGTTTTATCAATAATTTTTATTTTTCTTACCCCACCTATTATGAAAATGAAAAAATTCTTCGCAATTCTAATAATAACCGCGTTTTTTGGTATTAATGCGAAGGCTCAATATGAAACTGTGCAGGAAGGCGAATACGGTATTACCCTGGGCGCCGCGCATTATTTTGGAGACCTTAATAATCGGGCTGCTATAAACCGGCCTAAAATTGCGCTTGGCGGTTTTTTCAGAAAACAATATGGAAATTATACGGCACTGCGCATTTCAGCACATTTCGCACAATTGGGATATAGTGATAAATACAGCCAAAATGAATATCAAAGGAGAAGAAATTTAAGTTTCAATACAAATATTTTTGAATTTGCTTTGAGGGGCGATTTCAACTTTTTCAAATTTATTCCTTCAGATCCCAATCATAGTTTTACGCCTTATGCCACTATTGGTATCGGCGTTTTTAGTTACGATCCTTATGCATATTTAGGAGGTCAAAAATATTATTTGCGCCCTTTAAATACGGAGGGAGAAACATTCTACCAGGGAAGAAAAGCCTACGGAACAATGGCGGTTTGTGTCCCAATTGGTTTTGGTGTAAAATACGCACTCACAGAAAAGATTAATTTATCATTTGAAGTTTCTCAACGTTTTACTACTACAGATTATATAGATGACGTAAGCACAACTTATGTGGGCGTCGACAAATTTCCTTCTCCAAACCCTCCTTCTGTGGCAGCTTTACTGCAAGACAGATCGTACGTAACCGGTACTCCTATTGGTGTTGAAGGACGCCAGCGTGGGTTTAGTAAGCAAAAAGATCAATATGGAATTGCAGAATTTGGCATTTCTTTCAACATATCTTCGTATCGTTGTCCTACGGCACGCTAATTCCTCAAAACTTTTTTGTTTCAAACTTTTTTGGCTAGAAATCAAGGTAAAAATTTTTAGTTGCACCTCCATTGTTTTAAGGGGCTCAACTAAAGTAATTCCTTACTTTTGTAACGCATGTCAGGCCTGTTTACGCCTGACTTGGTTATTTTAAACTGATGAGCCTGAAAGAAAAATTAAACCCTGAAAACCTGCCAAGGCATATCGCCATTATTATGGATGGTAATGGCCGATGGGCCAAGGAAAAAGGAGAAGGACGCTTGTTTGGCCATTATAATGGTGTGGAAAGTGTAAGAAATATTGTGGAAGGTTGCGCAGAACTGGGAATCGAATTTCTAACCTTATACGCATTTAGTACAGAGAATTGGGACCGGCCTAAAGATGAAGTTACCGGCCTTATGGAGTTGCTCGTGCAAACTATAAAGCAGGAAGTACCAACACTCAATAAAAATAATATCAGTTTACATGTTATTGGCAATATTGAAATGTTGCCTTTATCAGCCCGTAGAGAATTGGAAGAGGCAGGCGAGGCCACGAAAAATAACACGGGGCTTAGTTTGATAATGGCATTGAGTTATAGTAGCCGTTGGGAAATTATAGATGCCGTAAAAGAAATTGCTGAGAAAGTGCAAAAGGGAGAACTTGATCCGGAACAAATTACCAATAAAGTTTTTGAAGAAAGTTTATGCACCGCAGCATTTCCCGATCCGGAACTTATGATCAGAACCAGTGGAGAATACCGAATCAGTAATTTTTTACTTTACCAACTTGCTTATAGTGAATTATATTTTACAGATACGCTTTGGCCCGATTTCCGAAAAGAAAATTTATACGAAGCCATTTTTGATTACCAAAACCGCGAAAGAAGATTTGGAAAAATCAGCGAACAACTCTAATTATTTCTCAATACATTCCTTTGATTATATTCCTTCCTTTCACTCATCTGAAAGCCTTTCTACAAAGGTGATTTAACAAATACTTTTAATTATTGCCTTTATCTTGCCGCCTTATAAAAAAAGATTTGATGCCCATTATCTACAAGATTCTATTCTTAGTAGTAGTAGTTGTTACTGCCATAACTAATTCTTCCGCCCAGGTCGTAGCAACTGATTCAGGCAATGTTCAACGGACACAACAGATTTCAGACACACTTCCCCATACTCAAATGTCCGAACCCAACAAGGTTAAAGATTCCATTCCTTCTTCAGTAAATGTAGATCTTGAAAATATTTTTAATGCTAAGGCGCCAAAGGAATATGTGATTTCTGATATAAAAGTAACGGGAACAAAATCTTTTGATCCGAACCTTATCATTTCCATCTCAGGAATTGCTGTTGGTGATAAAGTAATGATTCCCGGCGGAGATAATTTTTCCAAAGCCATTTCAAATTTATGGAAGCAAAACCTGGTATCTGACGTTAAGGTTTATTTTACAAATCTTATTGGCAATAAGCTTTCGATTGAAATAAATATTACCGACAGGCCAAGCCTCACCACATTTAAATTTAAAGGAATTAGTAAAGGTGAAGCGGATGACCTTACCCCAAAATTGGGGCTGGCTAAAGGAAGGGTGACAAGAGTTACGGAGAATTTGAAGCGGTCCGCTATAGGAATTATAAAGAAGTTTTTTGTAGATAAAGGTTTTAGAAATGTAGATGTGAAAGTGAATGAAACCAAAGACCCGAATAATGCGAATGCTGTAAATATTGTTTTTGCCGTTAATAAAAATGAGAAGGTATTAATTAATGAAATATATTTTTCGGGCAATGAATCTGTTAGCGACCAGAAGTTAAAGAAGCAATTTAAGGGTACGAAAGAAAAAAGCAAATTCACTTTGTTCCCTACTACAAGCTACAATGTGTTTGACTCCGGCAAAAGTAAAAGGTTAACTTTTAATGAATACTTACGGACAAACGGATATTTAATTCCATCAAAAACAAAAGAATTGCTGGACCCATATATTCGTTTTAAATTAAGCTCAGCAAAATTTAATGAGAAGAAATACCAGGAAGATAAATTAAGTCTTCTAAGCTATTATAACTCTCTTGGGTATCGTGATGCAGTAATTTTGGACGATACAACTTACAACGATCACGGAACGCTTGATGTGGCCATAAAGTTAAAAGAAGGCCACCGGTATTATTTTGGAAATATAACCTGGAAGGGTAATACCAAATACTCTGATTCTTTGCTAAGCCTGCTTTTAGGAATTAAAAAGGGCGACGTTTACAATGCAGAAACACTTAATAAAAAACTGGGAACCCAACCTTCGGCAGAAGGAGGCGATATCAATAGCCTGTACCAGGATGATGGATATTTGTTTTTTAGGATTGACCCGGTTGAAACAGCCGTTTACAACGACACGATCGATCACGAAATACGCATTGTAGAAGGTCCGCAGGCAACAATAGGTAAGGTCAATATTACAGGCAATGAAAAAACTAAAGACTATGTAATACGCCGCGAGTTGCGCACAGTGCCTGGCGATAAATTTAGCAGGGAATTAATTATTAGAACTCAACGTGAACTTTCTCAACTTGGCTATTTTAACCCCGAAAAAATAAACCCGGGTATTGTGCCTAATACCGAAGATGGTACTGTTGATATAACCTGGCCACTTGAAGAAAAGTCATCCGATCAATTGGAGCTTTCTGCGGGTTTTGGCGGTGGCATTGGCCTTACAGGAACATTGGGCGTTACGTTCAATAACTTTTCTATTTATAATATTTTTAATAAGAAAAGCTGGGATCCTTTACCAAGCGGAGATGGACAAAAGTTGAGTTTGAGGGGACAGAGTAATGGAAAGCAATTCCGCTCTTATAATTTCTCATTTACTGAGCCATGGCTCGGCGGTAAAAAAAGAAATTCTTTTACCATTAGTTATTACAATACAAAGTACGCAAACGCTTATAATCCTTCTGGTTATTATGACAGGTCTTATGGAGATTCATCCTATATAAAAACAACCGGATTCAGCCTTGCGTTGGGTAAACAATTGAAATGGCCGGATGATTATTTTTCGCTGATTTATCAACTGAATTTTCAACAATATAAACTTAGGAAATACAATATCTTCCCGGGTTTAACCAACGGAATTTCAAATAATATTAGCTTTAAAATCACCCTGGCGCGCAACTCTGCCGGCCCAAATCCAATTTTCCCTACGAACGGATCTAACTTTATTTTAAGCACGCAACTTACGCCGCCCTATTCTCTTTTTAATAATGCAGCTTACTATAAAAGCCAGGCGCAGGAAGATCAATATAAACTCGTGGAATTTCATAAGGAACGATTTACCGCAGAGTGGTACATTCCTATTGGTCAAGGCCGTGGCCCTGACAAAAACAAACAATTTATTTTAAAAGCAAGTGCGAAATTTGGGTTTCTTGGCAGATACACTAATAAAACAATCACTTCGCCGTTTGAGCGCTTTCAATTAGGTGATGCAGGATTAAGCAATAATTACGGGTTGCTTGGTTATGACATTATTTCCCACAGGGGCTACCCGGTTTATGATAATTCCGATCCTAAGGTGAATCCTGATATCAGTACTGCTAGTAACTTTTTCACTATTTTTAATAAATACACACTGGAGTTGAGATATCCATTTAGCACAAGTGCCAGCAGCACAATTTATGGAGAAACTTTTTTTGAAGCTGCTAATGGATGGTATAGTTTCAAAGATTATAATCCCTTTAAATTGCGCAGGTCCGTTGGAGTTGGTATGCGATTCTTCCTGCCGATGTTTGGACTCTTAGGTTTTGATTATGGAGTGGGAATAGACAGGTTGAGTGGTTCAACAGGTTTAAAAGGAGCGGCTAAATTTACCTTTATGTTAGGCCAGGAGCCTGAGTAATACGGAACAAAAATTATCAGTTATGAAAAAAATATTTTTTTTAGCGCTATCAGTTTTAGTTTTTAATACCTACTTGCAGGCTCAACGATATGCAGTTATTGATTCAAAATACATACTCGATAAACTTCCGGAATACAAAGCGGCTCAACTAAAGCTTGACGAATTTAGCCAGCAATGGCAACAGGAAATTGACAAAAAATCTGCGGCACTTGATAAAATGTATAAAGATTATGATGCAGAACAGGTAATGTTAAGCGATGATCTTAAGAAGAAAAGAGAAGATGAGTTGTTCAACGCGGATAAAGAATTAAAAGCCTTGCAAAGAAAGAGGTTTGGGTATGAGGGCGACATTTTTAAAAAACGGCAGGAGCTCATAAAGCCAATACAGGATAGGGTTTATAACGCGGTGCAAAAACTCGCAGTAACAAAATTATATGATTTTATTTTAGATAAAAGTGAGGGAATTACCGTTATATTTGCCGACCCAAAACTTGACAAGAGTGATGATGTGTTGAAAGAAATGGGCGTTAAATAAATGCAAAAGCACGAACCGGTTGCATCCAAATTTATAATTTTAAACACTTTAATTAAACAAATCTTAAAAACAAAAATGAAAAAGTTCATTACAATCGCTTTATTGTCCGTGGGAATATTTGGATTTTCTACTGCTTCGAATGCTCAAAAAATTGGCTACATAAGTGCTGACGAGATCATTCAGTTAATGCCCGAGGCTGCTCAAATACAAACACAGCTAAACCAGTATCAACAATCATTATATCAAAATGCTGATGATCAAAAGACTGCATTAAATGAAGCTGTACAAAAATTTTATAAAGATTCAGCGACTATGAGTCCAAGTCTAAAAGAGGTTAAGAGGACTGACCTTCAAAAGCAAGTGCAGGATTTGAGTGGAATGGATCAAAAAATTCAAAGCCAGTTTGAGGCAAAAAGACAGGAGTTATCTTTGCCTATTCAAAAGAAACTGCAAGCTGCAATAGAATCAGTCGCTAAAGAAAATGGATATACTTATGTTCTTCCGAGAGAAGCCTTAATTTATATGCCACCTACAAGCGACATTGGTCCATTAGTAATTAAAAAGTTAGGCCTTAAAGAGCCCGCGACACCAAGCACGGCTCCCAAAAAATAAACGTTTTAAATAATAAGTGAACAGCCATCCGATAAAATTGGATGGCTTGTTTATTTTTGTGCAATGAGTAACTCATCACCTATTGGAGTTTTTGATTCAGGTTACGGCGGACTTACAGTGTTAAAAGAAATGGTAAGTTTACTTCCATCGTACGATTATGTTTACCTGGGAGACAATGCAAGGGCGCCATATGGAACCAGGTCGTTCGAAACGGTTTACCGTTATACCTTACAATGCGTTGAATGGCTCATGGAAAGGGGTTGCCCTTTAATAATCCTCGCATGCAATACTGCCTCGGCAAAAGCCCTGAGAACCATCCAACAGAACGATCTCCCAAAATATAATGACAATAGGAGGGTATTAGGTGTGATAAGGCCAACCGCAGAAATTGCAGGAAATCACACAAAGACAAATCAAATTGGAATTTTAGGAACAAAGGGTACCGTAGAATCGCGCTCGTACCCTTTAGAAATTGAAAAGTTTTTTCACGATGTTGATGTATTCCAGCAAGCTTGCCCGATTTGGGTTCCCCTTGTTGAAAACTACGAATATGACTCACCCGGCGCAGATTATTTCATTAAAAAAGACATCGACGCGCTGTTTTCTAAAGCACCGGAATTGGATACTGTTTTATTGGCCTGTACACATTATCCGTTACTTGAGGAAAAAATTAAGAAATACCTGCCTAAAAACGTTGAACTGATATCACAGGGGAAAATAGTTGCTGCAAGTTTAGAGAGTTATTTATTAAAACATCCTGAAGTGGAAGAGAAATGTAGCAAAAATGGTGAAATTGAATTTTATACAACTGATTCTGAGCAAGATTTTGATAAAAACTCGGCGATATTTTTTGGCAAGCCTGTGGTTTCGAAGCACATAGACCTGTTATGATAAAGCATTTAAAAAATTTGAAAGCTTACATTCAAAATCTAAAATAGTTTCTTACTTTTGCAACCCTTTCACAAGCAGCCAGGATGGTGCCGGGCTGAGGAAATTGAAAAAAAATTAATAAAGGAAAAATTTAAACATCATGCCAGGAAAAAAAAGAACCTACCAGCCGCACAAGCGCCGCCGTAAAAGTGTTCATGGCTTTAGAGCGCGCATGTCAACAGCTAATGGACGTAAAGTATTGGCAAGCCGCAGGAAGAAAGGGCGCCATAAGCTTACGGTTTCGGACGAGCACGGAAGTAAAAAATAATTTACATCGATAATATTATAATAATAAATAGCCTCTTTATCGGGGCTATTTTTTATTTTAGTCCAATAATTTTCCTCAATTACAAATTGTAAGACATTTCACCCAGATTTACCTTTACGACAGTTGAAAAATTAAAGAGCCGGAAATTAATTCAGTTGCTCTTTAAAGAAGGGAAATCTTTTTCCAGTTTTCCGTTTAGGGTTATGTATTTAGAACTGGAGAAAAATCATGCTCACCTGCAGGCTACGTTTTCAGTAAGTAGTAAAAATTTTAAGAAAGCGGTTGAAAGAAACAGGATCAAGAGACTTATGAGAGAAGCTTATCGCTTGCAGAAAAATCCATTACAAGATGGACTTGAAGAAGATCAACTTCATCTTGCCGTATTTATAATTTATAATGGAAATCAGCTGCCAGAATTTGATATTGTTTTTGAAAAAACTGGGGAAATACTTTTTCGTCTTTTGCAAATAATTTCAAAATAAAAATACAATCGAATATTTCTTCTAAAGAAATAAGTCGGGATATAATTTGCTGCCCGGCTCAACTGCGTATTTATTGAAATCGGTAATTCCTTCTGCAGCCAATATTTCTTCATCTAAAAAGCAATTGCCTGTGCACTCAACGGAAGATTTCCTTAAGATATAAAAAGCGGCATCCGCAATAATTTCCGGGGTACGGCTCATTTTCATAAGCGCTTCCCCGCCGAGTAAGTTTTTTACAGCAGCCGTTGCAATAGTAGTTTTCGGCCACAGTGCATTTGCAGCAATATTGTATTTTTTCAATTCACCCGAAAGTCCGAGAGCAATCATTGTCATGTTATACTTACTCATCGTGTAGGCGAGGTAGTTAGTAAACCATTTTTTATCAAGATTTATAGGTGGGGAAAGATTTAGAATATGTGCATTCGTTCCTTTCTTTAAAAGCGGAATACAAGCTTTGCTTACAAAAAAAGTTCCTTTCACATTAATGTCATGCATTAATGAATAAGCTTTTTGTTCTGTTTGTTCAACTTTTGAAAGAGAAATAGCCGAGGCGTTATTGATTAATATATCAATGCCGCCAAAAGTTTTTACGGCGTTTTCAACAGCTTGAAGAACCTGGTCTTCGAACCGGATGTCGCACTGAACAGCAAGCGCTTTGCCTCCGGCGTCTTCTACTTCCTTCGCTGCGCTGAATATTGTTCCACCTAATTTGGGATTCTCCTCAACCGACTTTGCTGCGATAACAATGTTGGCGCCTTCCTTTGCAAGCCTTATGGCTATTGACTTCCCAATGCCTCTTGATCCGCCGGTTATAAAAACAGTCTTATTTTGAAAACTCATAGCCACTTAATTTTGATTTAAGAAATCTCGATTCGGAAAAAATATAATTCATGATTTTTATCTTTTGAAAGGTAGCACCAGGAAAACTATTATTAATCAAAAATATCAAACAACTTCTGCAACATCTTTTACGCTTCCCGTACGTCTCAATGCACCCCATCCCTGTAGTTCGCCTTTTATTGCTTTATTAAAAGATTTTAAAAGAATATAATACATTAACTGGCGATAAATTAAACGCTGCGGTAACATCCAAAGAAGTTTCAAATGATTTTCTTTTTCGTAGGCAAAGGCCAGGGCGGCACCTGCAATATCGACCAACGTAAAAATTATGTAATAGAAAATAATGTGTGGGATGCTCGCAACAATAATCCCAAAAGAAGCAGCAAGAATACTTAACACAAGAATGATATCGGCAAGTGGAGCAAGAAAAGGCAATACGATCTGGTATATTAAAATATTGGGCATGGCTACCATTCCAAAATTTTTATATTTAGGATTAAAAAGGGTATCGCGGTGTTTCCAAAAACATTGCATTACACCAAAGCTCCATCTAAACCTTTGTTTTAAAAATTGCGTGAAAGTTTCAGGTGCTTCCGTGTAAGAAATAGCCGACGTGCAATTTCTAATAAGGTATCCATTGCGATGCAGTCGCATTGTGAGGTCACAATCTTCAGCAAGGGTATCTGTTGTAAAGCCACCTGCTACCAGTATGGCATCTTTTTTAAATGCCCCAATTGCCCCGGGGATAACTGTAATACAATTTAATAAATCAAATGCACGGCGATCAAAGTTTTGAGAGGTAACATATTCAATACTCTGCCACCTTGTAATCATGTTAATTTGATTTCCCACTTTTACATTTCCTGCTACGGCTGCCACGTTTTCATTGTCAAACTTTTTCATTAATTCAGTTACAGCATCAGTTTTAAGTTGCGTATCTGCGTCTATGCATACAACAAAATCAGCCTTAGCTTTTTGAACTCCGAAGTTTAGTGCTGATGCTTTTCCACCATTAGATTTAGTATAAACCTGCACTTTGTTGTTGGCTATGAAATGGTTGCCCACTTTTGCATAGGTTTCATCTTTACTTCCATCATCAACAAAAATTATTTCCAACAGGGGATAATCCTGGGACAAAAGACTATTAATTGTGCGAATTGCATTTACCTCTTCGTTAAAGGCCGGTACAATAATACTTACCATTGGCCATTTGCTTTTGTCAAAAGGAAGTAGTGCTGCAATCTCACCCTGATTTTGTTTACTTTCCCTGCGTTTTTGTATGCTTGCCAAAATAGCCATCAACAAAATTCTCCCTATTGATAGTACGATTCCTATTATAAACAGTGAGAATAAAATATGACCGCTCCAATAGCCGGTTTCAGCAAGAAAAAAATTGAACCTTCGCGCCCATCTGTCGCGTGGCGAGGCAACACGTGGCATTACCTCATCTTTGGTTTTACCCATAAGGTCGGCAACGGTGGTAAACACATATCCGCGATGCTTGAAATATTCAATTATTTTTGGAAGAGCATCTACCGTAGCTTGCCGGGTTTCACCACCAGCATCGTGCAACAAAATAATACTGGCATTGCCTTCCGTTACTTGTTTAATTACCCTTTGTAAAATACTATCTGCACTAACGCCAGGTGCCCAATCATTTGGATCAATACTTTCATTTACCGTTAAATAATTTTCGCTTCGGCTTCTTTCTATCGGCGCAAGTTCCTCAAACGTTTGCGGCTGGGAGTCAGCATTGTAAGGCGCTCTGAATAAAATGGTGGAATGGCCCGTAATACTTTCAATTAGTAATCTTGTAAGTTTCATTTCCAGTGCAGCACGCTGCAAGCTCATATCAGCAATGTTATGATGGGTAAAAGTATGGTTGCCCAATTCAAACCCATCTTTATATTCTCTTTGTAAGAGAGGAATATTTTGTTCTGCATTAATGCCAACAATAAAAAATGTTGCCGGAACTTTTTCCCGCTCCAGTATATCTAAAATTTTTGGAGTCCATTGCTCGCTCGGGCCATCATCAAACGTTAATATCAATTTATGTCCCTTACCTACCGTTGTGTCTTCTGCAAATTTCCGGATTACGTAACCTGATGGAAGTTGTACATAATTTTGTTCCGCAATGAGTTGTTCTGTACTATCAATTTCAAAATTTATTTTACCAGGCTGCGGAGAATAAATAATATCAAGCACTTCGCCTTCTCCTTCAAAACCAACATTATTTAATATAACAGGAATTGTAGATAACGAATCGAAATTGAAAGGATGTTGTTGCAGTGAAGCGTTGCTTAAATTTCGGTTATAATATTTCCACATTCGCTGGTCTTCACTTCCTAGTCTCCACAAGGCAGTACCAGCCACAGGAAATTCATCACTGAATCTTAGAATATTAAATGTAGTGGCCGCATCTGTGAACCACACCTGGTGCGGAGTTGTATCCACTTCGCCACTTGAATCAACTTCGTCGGAGGCATAGCTAAAATGAAGATTGTAGGAATCATCATCATAGATGATTTTTGCATTGAGCCCTTTAGCTTTATTAATAGCATCATTGTAGGTATAACTTTCGTCGAATTTTCCATTTGCCCAGTTATAACCAAAACCTCCTACACCCAGGATTATTTTTGAGGGATCAATTCTTTCAGCCGTCCACGATACAGCATCTTCAATCCATTTTTGTGCACTGATAGGACCCGGCCCCGTAGAATTATTGCTTTCATCATAAGCCATCAGAACGATGTAATCATTGTAGCTTGATAATTTCGGGTAGTCATAATCGTTATTCTTCGGTTCCACATCCATACTTACCAGCATATTTCGTTCATGCAGCGTTTCATACAATTTCTTTTGAAAAGAAGTGAGTGGGCCATTCGTTTTTTCAATCAGTTCCTCAAAATCTATATTTATACCGCTCAACTTATAATATGTAAGTGTATCAACTACCTGTTGAATTAAGCGGTTGCGAACTATGGTATCAGTTAAAATCTTATGAAGCAACTTGCCATCAAATCCTGTAGCTATTGACCTGAAGTTTGAAAGAATCGGCATTATCCGAAGTTGCTTTTGCTTCATTAAAACCAATCCCGCGCTATCAATTCTTGTTTGAAGTTTGTAAGTAAGTGTGTCAATAAAGAACCACTCAGGGAAAATAGTATTTAGTTTATCAGCATTTTTTTGAAGATCCGGAAAGGATGTATTTGCGGTCCAGGGAGTATAAAAGGCTGCCCTTATAACGGAAAGGCTATTGGCTTTTGAGGCAACACCTTTTATTTTCTTTAATGAATCGGCCTTTAATTTTTTTAATAAAAACTCTTTAAAGCCCTTATATTTTGTGTTTTGTGCATTTTTTATGACAAGTGGGTTAGAGGGGTCAAGTGTCGTTTCATATTGCTTTGCCTTGGCTTGCATATTAGGCAAATTTGGTAGCGAGCCGCTATATATTGCAATACCAAGAACAGCAAAAAAGAAAACCGCTACAACGATTAAAACCCTGGTTGTCCATTTTACACTCTTCCAACGTGTAGGTTTGTTCGTTTGAAAAATTTGAGGAGTAGTATTATTAATCATTAGACCATTTAAAATAAATAATCAACAATATTATCTTTAGAGGGTATCGTTGATTCCATCGAAAACAAATATAAACCTTAGATAATTTAAATTAAGTATTACATATGTTATAATGGCTGCTTAACAAATATTTAGAACCAAAAAGTATAGAAAAAGAAAGGCCCCTGTAGAAACAGGGGCCGTTTACCAAAACTAACTGCTTATGAGAAAATTGACTTTTAAACTTATGATGATTATATTTCAAATCACATGCCAAAAGTAAGAATCTTTATGTTAATAAAGCTTTAATACAAATCTCCAAAAAAAAATTTTCGGCCAATTAACAGGAATTTTAAATATATAAAGATCAATTGTTATTTACAAGTTTTTCTGAATTTTCGGCAAACTGTAGCGCATCAATAAATTCCTGAATTTCACCATTCAATACATTGTCAAGGTTGTAAACGGTCAACCCAATCCGGTGATCAGTTACCCGTCCCTGTGGAAAATTATAAGTTCTTATTTTTGCAGAGCGATCCCCGGAGCTCACCAGGCTTTTCCGGTGCCGGGAAATCTCTTCTTCCTGTTTTCTAACCTCTTCCTCGTATAACTTGGTGCGCAACATTTGCATCGCTTTTTCCCTGTTCCCAAGCTGGCTACGCTCTGTTTGGCAAGTGATTACTATTCCGGTTGCTAAATGCGTAAGCATCACTTTTGTCTCTACTTTATTTACATTTTGTCCGCCAGCGCCGCCGCTTCGCGCAGTTTCCATTTTCACATCGCTATCCTTTACTTCCACATCTACTTCTTCAGCTTCAGGCATTACCGCAACTGTTACCGCACTTGTATGAACCCGACCGCTGCCTTCGGTGTCGGGTACACGTTGCACTCTATGAACGCCACTTTCAAATTTCATTGTGCCGTAAACATCATCGCCGGTAACTTCTATTTGCACTTCCTTATAGCCACCAACTGTGCCTTCACTTTCACTCAATAAAGCTGTTTTCCAGCCCTTTGATTCGCAATATTTTAAATACATTCTCATCAAATCTCCTGCAAATAAAGACGCTTCATCGCCACCGGTTCCAGCCCTTATTTCAAGTATCGCATTCTTTTCGTCCAGCGGATCTTTGGGTATGAGCATATTTCTGATCTGCTTTTCATAACTATTCTTTTTTTCCTGTAAACCAGATATTTCTTCCTTTGCAAACGCCCTCATTTCCTCGTCGTCACTGTTGATCATTTCTTTATTAAAGTCAATGTCGTCCAGCACTTTCGCATATTCATTACGCACGGTTACTACTCTTTCAAGACTTCGATATTCCTTGCTTAATTGTTTGTATTTCCTGTTGTCATTTACAATTTCAGGATTGGAAAGTGCCACGCCTAATTCCTCAAATCTTGCTTTTATACCTTCGAGTTTGTCTAACATTCTTAACTAATTTTAAAATAGAGCCAGCATCTTTTCGTATCTTATTTAATACGCTGGTTATCTTTGATTTTCCGGATGCAAATTTAACTTAATAGTCTATATATGGGGTATCGAAAATTTATGGCTGATTATTTATTTGATGGTACCCAAATACTTAAAAGCTCCAGCGTTTTAATAACGGATTTACAGGGGAAAATTGAAAATATTATTCCTAAAGATGAAGCGGGTCAAGGCATTGAAGTATTTAAGGGACTACTTTCTCCCGGCTTTGTAAACGCGCATTGCCACCTGGAACTTTCACATTTAAAGAATTTAATTCCTGAAAGAACGGGCCTGCCTGAATTTGTAACAAGTGTGGTTCAACTGAAGCAGTTTGATCAGGCAGAGATTATCGCTGCTATTAAAAATGCCGAAGACGAAATGCTTGCCACGGGAACTGTAGCCGTCGGAGATATTTGCAATTATGCAATTACCGTTGCTCAAAAAGAAAAAGCCAGATTACACTATTACAATTTCATTGAAACCAGCGGATGGAATCCATCGGTAGCGGAAACGAGATTTCAAAAAAGCTTGTCGTATTATGAGGAATTCCTTCAAAAAAATATGAAAGCATCTTTGGTTCCTCATGCGCCGTATTCCGTTTCAAAAAACTTATGGGGAAAAATTGCCCCTTATTTTGATGCTAAGGTGATAAGTATCCACAACCAGGAAACTGAAGACGAGGACAAGTATTTTTTGAAAGGTCTTGGGAAGCTAAATCAAATGTATAAAAACATGAATATTGAAAATTCATTTTACAAAATACCCGGAACGCGAAGTCTCGCAACATATTTTGAGAATTTTCGTAAAGCTGCGTCAGTTATTTTGGTGCATAATACTTTTACAACACAGGAGGATTTAAATTATATATTTCGAACTAAATCTCAAAACCAGCTTGTTTCGTTTTGCCTTTGTATAAATGCAAATCTTTATATAGAAAATGTAGTGCCTCCGCTAGAATTGCTCTTGCAAAATAATTGTAACCTCGTAGTTGGCACCGATAGCCTGGCGTCAAATCACCAGCTCATAATTTTGGAAGAGCTAAAAACAATTGCAGAAAAATTTCCAAATATTGCGACTGAAGTAATTCTGCAGTGGGCCACTTCTAGCGGCGCTCGGGCATTGCAAATGGAGCATGTCCTTGGTACATTTGAGAAGGGAAAAAAGCCCGGGGTTGTTTTGATAGAAAACCTCGCTAACTGCAAATTAAAAAAGGATTCTGTTTCCAGGAGAATCTTATAGTCGATGTTACCCGCGCTTTATCCCATGATGGCATGTAAAACCGGAAGCGTTTTCATCGAGCCAAAATCGGCAATATGAAAAGAGTAATAATTTTCCAGGATCTTTAATATTGCCCTCCGGATATTTTTATTGAGTTTTATTTCCGTTAGATCTGATGGTTGTAACGCCTTTAAAAGTTGCGAAATATAAAAGCTCACATCGGCTTCCACAAAATATTCTGTTGATAAAATCTTATTAGCAAAATTTCCTTCCCTAATATTAAAATGGTTTCTTTCATCAGAATAATTATCCAATAAACCGAAGCCCATAAAGTAGGCCAGTTGTAAAGCAAAATAAATTGGAAAATTTCCTGTCACATCATCTTTTGCTAAATCAAGTTGCATAAAAGCGTCTTCACAAAAAGAAAAAAGATCTGCGTTGGCCTCAGGTTGTTTGAGGCATTTTTGTAAAAGCTCCACCATAAAAAGTGCCACCGTATTTTTAGTTACGTCGCTTAAAATGCTTTTATAAATTAAGCTCCATTTTAATTCTTTAATGCGTTGTAAATTTTTTAAATTACTATGGTACACCTGCATCTCCAGCATAGAGGAAGGTTGAAAAAAATGAGCTTTGGAGGTTTTTGCCTGTGATCTTACACCATTTACGATATAGGATTGCAAACCAAACATTTCTGTAAAAATACTTGCCACTACTGATGACTCACCATATTTAACCGTTCGAAGAACGATTCCTTTTGTAGTATAAATCATTTTTTAAAACGCGTTTATGCCGATGTGTTTCATCTCTTTCTTAATTTAAATTATAATGTGGCAGGTAAGTATCAGGCAATAATTGTAATTAAATATACTGATTGAAATATTCTTAATAATGAATTGCTGATTTTAAATAATGTGAATTTTATTAAAAATTAAAAGCCAAACTAATTGGTAATTTCACAAGCATGTTCACAGTAAAAAAATCACTCGGTCAGCATTTTTTAAAAGATGAAAAAATAGTTGCAAAAATAATTGCGGCTTTAAAAGAAGATGATTTTAAAAATCTACTGGAAGTTGGTCCGGGCGGTGGCGCACTTACCAAACATTTAATTAAAATTCCGGGCATACATTTTAAAGCTGTTGAATTAGATCAGGATAAAATAATCTATTTGCAAAAGCAATTTCCAGCCCTAAGTGGAGATCTTATACACCAAAGTTTTCTTACAATTGACCGGCCTTTCGATGAACCATTTACTGTAATTGGCAATTTCCCGTACAATATTTCCACGCAAATTTTGTTTAAAGTACTTGAGTGGAAGGGATATGCGCCTGTTGTAATTGGCATGTTTCAAAGAGAAGTTGCAGAAAGAGCTGCGGCAAAAGAGGGAAGTAAAATATATGGCGTGTTAAGCGTGTTATTACAATATTATTATAACGTCGAATTTTTATTTGCGGTTGGTAATGAATGTTTCACGCCGCAGCCAAAAGTGCAGAGTGGCGTTATTCGATTGAAAGCACGTGAAACGTATTTACCGGTAAAAAGCGAAAGGGCATTTTGGGTGTTGGTAAAAACTGCGTTTAACCAACGACGTAAGACGCTGAGAAATGGCGTGAAAAGTTTGATACCTAAAGAAATTCTAATTGATGAATTTTTTAACAGGCGCGCTGAAACCCTTAGTGTTGAAGAGTTTGCGGAACTTACTTTTAAAATGATCTGATAAAAGTATGAGAATTTTTGTTTTAATTTTTTTTGTTTGCGTAACCTTATGTGCTTGCTACACGCCGAGATATGTGTACAGTCCACCCACTCAAAATATACCTTCAGTCCATAAAAAAAATGACCTGGAGTTTTCTGCATTTTATGCAGGCTCAGTAAATACTTTTAAATCAAAAGATAATTATAACCAAGGTTTTGATATACAAT
This sequence comes from Chitinophagales bacterium, assembly GCA_038245055.1. GTDB lineage: Bacteria > Bacteroidota > Bacteroidia > Chitinophagales > Chitinophagaceae > Ginsengibacter. Next base: position 19,467 of record JBBRSV010000003.1, read on the forward strand.
CTGCCTGGGCCGAAAGTAATCATTTTGCAATTATATTGAGTGAAAGTGCCCGCTGGGAAAGAAACAGCGGCAATGATAGTTATTTTGCTAATGACACTTCTCGTTTATCCTATCAACAAAATTATGTGGAAATAGGCGGCGGTTATTTTAGCTCACCAAAAGCCAATCCTAAAATGCAGGTCCAAATATTTGGCGGCGCAGCTTTTGGTTCTTCAAAAATTTCTGATAATTATATATCTAACAATATCACCGCAAATAAATATCACAACAGCTATGTAACTAAAATTTTCATTCAGCCTGCTTTATTATACAGCCCTTTTAAAAACTTTCTTACCTCACTTTCATCACGTTTCACAGCAGTAATTTTTACTCATATTCATTCAAACTATACTGCAAATGAATTGGATAACTATAATTTAGATAGCCTCACCGTCTCACCGGTTTATTTTTGGGAGCCGGCGGTAAGCTATACAATTGGCATAAAGCAACTTCCCATAAAATTTCGCATACAGGGCTCTATATCCGTCTTATTAAATAGGCGTTTTGTTGAACACCGGAGCTCAAACGTTTCCTTTGGTATCGTCTCCGATTTTTCACAAAAGAAAAAAGCCAAAGCTGCCTCCCCAAAAAACTAACAGGCGTTATTTTTCCCTTTCATTAGTTGTAATTTTACCGGTGCCCAACCTTGGGGATTTGGAATGTAAATAATTAATTTATGCAAACAGAATCATCCATAGACGCAGTGAGAATTGTGACTGCAGCATCACTTTTTGATGGTCACGATGCGGCGATAAATATCATGAGACGGATCATGCAAAGTAAAGGAGCAGAAATTATTCATCTCGGCCATAACCGAAGTGTGCATGAAATTGTGGAATGCGCAATTGAGGAAGACGCACAAGGCATTGCAGTTACAAGCTACCAGGGAGGGCATATTGAATTTTTTAAATATATGAGGGATTTGTTGGATGAGAATGGTTGCGGTCATATAAAAATATTTGGCGGCGGCGGTGGTACCATACTCCCTCACGAAATAGAGGAGCTGCAGGCCTATGGCATTACAAGAATTTATTCACCGGATGATGGCAGAAAAATGGGGCTTGAAGGAATGATTGAAGACGTAGTAGACAAATGCAGAATGTCACCCCGCGTAAATGGCAAAAAATCAAAATCTAATGGAAACGGAAAATTTGCTTTGGGAGAATGGCGCGACATAAAAAAGATTGCTACTTCTATCACGCTTGCTGAAAATGAAAAGCCTTTTGAATATTTGATCAATGAAAAGAACCCGGAAAGTGGAACTTCTTCGCGCGTTTTGAATACGGTTTTAGCGGCTCCGGTTATTGGTATCACCGGTACAGGGGGCTCTGGAAAATCGTCGGTAACTGATGAGATCGTGAGACGGTTTTTAAATAATTACCAGGATAAAACTATCGCGGTTATTTCAGTTGATCCATCAAGAAAAAAAACAGGCGGAGCATTACTTGGCGATCGTATTCGTATGAATTCTATCCATCATCCGCGTGCCTATATGCGCTCATTGGCTACGCGGGAAAACGATAAGGCCCTTAGTAATCATGTACAGGAGGCGTTAGATATTTGCAAGGCAGCAGGTTATGATTTTATTATTTTAGAAAGCGCTGGCGTAGGGCAAAGCGATGCGTCCATTCTGGATTATTGTGATGTGAGCATATATGTGATGACGCCGGAATTTGGCGCTGCCTCGCAGCTGGAAAAGATCAACATGCTTGACTATGCCGACATTGTTTGTGTAAATAAATTTGATAAGGCCGGCGCTTTGGACGCATTGCACGATGTAAAAAAGCAATACAAACGCAATCATGGTTTATGGGACGCTGGTGATGAAGATATTCCGGTGATAGGCACTGTAGCGTCTATTTTTAATGATCCCGGTTGTAATGTACTTTTTAATAAATTACTTGAATGCGTATCTAAAAAAACGGGATTATCGCTCGCTGCCTATAATCCTCCACGACTGAGCGGAAGCCCGGGAGTCCCCGTTATATCTGCAAAGCGAATTAGATACCTTGCTGAAATTGCAGAAGAAATTGCGAATTATAACCGCATAGCGGAAGAGCAGGCAGAACTTGGATCGCAGTTATACCAGGTAATAGGTGCCTCTAAAATTATAGAAATAAATAAATTCTTCGAAAGTGAAAAGGATAAGGATTTAAGGGAAATATTTGAGAACGTTGCGCTTGGAATTAATAAAAAATTATTGCCGTTATCAAAAAAACTTATCGACGAATGGGAGCCTTTGAAAGCCTCTTATAAAAAGGAATATTTTGAATATGATGTAAGAGGAAAAATTATCAAACAACCTCTATATTTTGAATCACTTTCTCATTCAAAAATTCCAAAAATTTCTGTGCCTCGTTTTAAAGATTGGGGTGATATTTTACGCTGGAGATTCCAGGAAAACTTTCCGGGAAAATTTCCATTCACCGCAGGTGTATTTCCTTTAAAGCGCGCGGAAGAAGATCCCACGAGAATGTTTGCAGGCGAAGGTGGCCCGGAAAGAACTAACAGGCGTTTCCATTATGTAAGTGTAGGGCAGCCTGCCAAGCGACTAAGTACTGCTTTTGATAGCGTAACGCTTTATGGGGAAGATCCGGATTTACGCCCGGATATTTATGGAAAGGTGGGTAATAGTGGTGTAAGTATTGCGTCAGTTGACGATGCAAAAAAATTATACAGCGGTTTTGATCTTTGCGATCCTAAGACTTCGGTGAGCATGACGATAAATGGACCGGCACCCATGTTACTTGCTTTTTTTTTGAATGCAGCTATTGACCAGCAATGTGAAAAATATATTATTGAGAATAACTTACGGGAAAGCGTAAACGCAATTATTGAATCAAAATATAAAACAGGGCAACTTCCTAACTATATCGGTATAAATGGAGAACCAGTGTTTCCCGACAAAGGAAGCATGACAGGACATTTACCAAAAGGTAATGATGGTTTAGGGCTCAGGTTGTTAGGTTTATCCGGCGAAGACGTTTTGGATAAGGAAGTTTATGAACAAATAAAAGCAAAGGCTTTAGCTACCGTGCGCGGGACTGTTCAGGCAGATATTTTGAAGGAAGACCAGGCGCAAAATACCTGCATTTTCTCTACAGAATTTGCCTTAAAGTTGATGGGAGATGTGCAGGAATATTTTATTGAAAAGAAAGTCAGAAATTTTTATTCTGTTTCCATCAGCGGTTATCATATTGCTGAAGCTGGCGCTAATCCTATCACACAGCTCGCCTTCACTTTATCGAACGGGTTTACTTATGTGGAATATTATCTTAGCCGCGGTATGAAGATTGATGATTTTGCAGGAAACCTGTCTTTCTTTTTTAGCAATGGAATGGATCCTGAATACAGCGTAATCGGTAGAGTTGCGCGCCGCATTTGGGCAAAGGCAATGAAATATAAATACAATGCGAACGAACGTTCTCAGAAACTAAAATATCATATACAAACCAGTGGCCGTAGCCTGCATGCACAGGAAATTGACTTCAATGATATAAGAACAACGTTGCAGGCGCTTTATGCCATTTACGATAATTGTAACAGCCTTCACACCAATGCTTACGACGAAGCAATTACAACACCTACGGAAGAAAGTGTTCGCCGAGCCATGGCGATCCAATTAATAATTAATCGCGAATTAGGAACCGCAAAAAATGAAAATCCAAACCAGGGAAGCTTTTTAATTGAAGAACTTACTGATCTTGTAGAAGAAGCGGTGATGAAAGAATTTAATAAATTATCCGAAAGAGGTGGCGTTTTAGGAGCGATGGAACGAATGTACCAAAGGAATAAGATCCAGGAAGAAAGTCTTTACTATGAAACCCTTAAGCATACGGGTGAATTTCCGATTGTAGGCGTCAATACATTTTTAAATAAGGCTGGCTCACCTACGGTACTACCGGCAGAGGTTATACGTAGTACTGATGAAGAAAAGGTCAACCAGATAGAAAACTTAAAATCATTTCATCACCGACATAAAAACGAAAGTAATATTATGCTCAAACGTTTGCAGGATGTTGCCGTTAATAATGGAAATATTTTTGTAGAATTAATGGAGACGGTGAAGTTTTGTTCATTAGGGCAAATAACGCATGCGCTTTATGAAGTAGGCGGCCAGTATAGAAGAAATATGTAATCGTTTAGGATGCTTGCTGTAATTGACCGCAGGAATTAGCTATTGCGATTTAGATAAAGTCTTAACTTTTTTTACAAAAAATAACATTATGGAATTTGGAAGATTGCCGGAAAGCCAATTAAATAATATTGACTTCGCGTTGCCAAAAGAGCCGTCATTTAATAAACACATTTTACCTGGAAAAAAGTCGGCAAAGGCAAAAGTTTATGTTGGGTGTGCTAAATGGGGAAGGAAAGAATGGGTGGGAAAAATTTATCCGACAGGAACACCTGAAAAGGATTTTTTAAAATTATACGTGGATCATTTTAATTCCATAGAGTTAAATGCAACCGGGTATAAAACTCCTTCTCCGCAACAGGTAAAAACGTGGGGAGAAAGGGCTTCAAAGAAGGAGTTTTTGTTTTGCCCAAAACTTGTGCGATTTATTATCCCAACAGTAAAGGTGGATGGCCAACAGGAAAGCATTCATCAATTTTTAGAATCAGTAAAAGGTTTTGGGGAAAACCTGGGCCCGGTTTTTCAACTATTGCAGGAAAATTTTTCTCCTGCCAAGGCAAAACTATTATACCAGTTTTTGAATGACTTTCCGAAAACGAACCAGTTTTTTATAGAAGTTCGCCATCCTGATTGGTTTAGCGATGATAAGGTTCTAACAGAGTTGGTCAAAGAACTTTCCATTCAAAATACAGGGCTGATCATAACAGACACGGCAGGCAGGAGGGACGTGGCGCATATGAATCTTACAATCCCAAAAGCATTTATAAGATTTGTTGGTAACAGCCTGCATCCCACAGATTATACCCGATGTGATGAATGGGTAGATCGTATAAAATTTTGGTTAAGCAAAGGCATGGAGGAAATTTACTTTTTTATTCACATGCATGATGAAGCAAAATCACCTGAGCTTTCTGTTTACATCATTGAGCAATTAAATAAAAAATGCAATCTTGGTCTGCACAATCCGGGCTGGACATAAGCGGGCTTATTTGCATGGCCTATAACAAATCTTTCTAAACAACATTTTTCATGAGGCTTATTTATTTTTTAAAAAAATGAAAAGGACTTTTTTTTGCCTCCTGGTTGTAATTGTGTCGGCAATGTCATGTTCGTCCAACAAATACGCTGCTACTAACAGGGTGTATAAACGCCAGGTAAGAGAATTATCAAAACTTGTAAAACATTCACCGCAGAAAGATATATACAATCAATCTGCAGGATGGGTAGGAACTACAAATTTTGGCCTTCGAAAACCTGATTTTGTTATTATTCACCACACGGGCCAGAACAGTTGCGATCAAACACTGCAAACCTTCACAATGCCTCGTACACAGGTGAGCGCTCACTATGTAATTTGTAAAGACGGAACTATTCATCACATGCTTAACGATTATTTACGGGCCTGGCATGCCGGGATAAGTTCCTGGGATAATGACAAGGATATCAATTCCAGTTCTATAGGAATTGAACTGGATAATAATGGCTTCGATTCGTTCCCGCAGCCGCAGATAAACAGCTTACTAGCGCTGCTGGCTACCGTAAAAAAATTATATAACATTCCTGCGGCTAATTTTATAGGACATGCCGATATTGCACCCATGCGAAAAAATGATCCTAATGTATATTTTCCCTGGCAACTTCTTTCTCAAAATGGCTTTGGTAACTGGTATGACGACACTACTAATGTTGTACTACCAAACAACTTTAATAGTTTAAACGCTTTGCGAATTATAGGTTATTCCATAAAAGATAGTGCCGCAAGTATTGTTGCATTTAAACGTCACTTTGAAATGCAGGATAGCAGCTCAACTCTTACCGACGGTGATAAAAAAATATTATTTCAGCTGATGAATAAATATGAGTGACGGCTACATGTAAAGCAAAAAAAAGCCCAATGTTTTACCAATGGGCTCATTTTGTTCAATCAAAAATTACGATTAGGCATGTGCGTGTACACCTTCCATGATTTCTTCTACTAATTTCTTGTTAAACGTTTCAAGATCTTTTGGGCTGCGACTTGTAATAAGGCCATTATCGACAACTACCTCTTTATCTCTCCAATCAACTCCGGCATTTTTGAGATCTGTTTTTAAGAGATTGATAAGAAGTCATTTTTCTGCCTTTTAATAACCCGGTTTCAATTAATAGTTGTGGCCCGTGACAAATTGCTGCAACTGGCTTCCCGCTTTCCAGAAAGTATTTAGCAAATTTTATACAATCCGCATTTATGCGCATCAGGTCTGGATTTATAACGCCGCCGGGAATCATTAATCCGTCATAATCATCTATGTCTGCGTCAGCGAGATTTACAGTCACGGGTAATTCTATGGATCAATGATCGTGGTTCCATGCCTTAACTTTGGATTTTTGCGGAGAAACAATATCTACCTGCATTCCAGCGGCTTCCATTGCTTTTTTGGGCTTGTTAATTCAACTTCTTCGAAACCATTTTCAGTTAAAATAGCTACTCTTTTTTGATTTGAGTTTCGCATGATCTGCTATTTTTAAGGTTAATTAATATTTATGTTTCGTGAGGTAACAGCTTCAATTAAAGTAAAAACATTTTTTATGTGTATGTAAATATTGAAGAATTACTTTTATTATAAATTTTACAAGAAACATGCCTTCATGCTGGCGAACATTTGTTGTTATTATAATTTTAACATCAGAACCTAGTCTTGAAAAATCTACGCTTTACCTGGTTCTCAAATTCATAAATTATTTATGATATTCTATTCAAATCTTAATCAAAATTGTTTTAGCTTTTTTTTAATCCGTAGATTTTTGGCAACAAACATTTTTGATTGTTACTTTACGAGTAATTAATTTCCTTCTACGTTGACGCAACTCCTCCAGGTTTTAGATAAAAGTTTAGAAAAAAAATTTCTGAACGTTCCCCTGTTTATTTATAAGAATGATCCCAATTTTATTCGCCCGCTTGATAAGGACATAAACGACGTTTTTGATTCACAAAAGAATAAAGCGTTTCGCTTTGGTGAATGTAGCCGGTGGATATTGACTGATAATGACGGCCACCTTATTGGCCGGATAGCTGCATTTGTAAATAAAAAATATAGGAATAAGGGTGATGAACAATTAACCGGGGGCGTTGGTTTTTTTGAATGCATTGATGATCAGCAGGCGGCCGACATGTTGTTTGATGTTGCCAAAAGCTGGTTGATACAACGTGATATGGAAGCGATGGATGGGCCAATAAATTTTGGCGAACGCGACAGATGGTGGGGCCTGGTTGTGGAAGGCTTTAAGCCGCCTATTTATTTAATGAATTATAATCCGCCTTATTACGTTCAGCTTTTTGAAAATTATGGATTTAAAAATTTTTACAACCAGATATGCTGGCACATGTTTGTGCAAACACAACTGAGTGAAAAATTTAAGGAGCAGGATGATAAATATAATGCCAACCCGGACTATAAAGTAATTCATATCAGGAAAAAGGAGTTGCAAAAATTTGCGACGGACTTTAGCATCATTTATAATAAAGCCTGGGCAAAGCACGAAGGCAATAAACAGCTAAATAAGGAGGTTGCTTATAAGATGTTTAAAGAAATGAAACCCGTGATGGACGAGTATCTTATTTGGTTTGTTTACCATAAAGATGAGCCTATAGCGTTTTGGGTAAATCTGCCGGAATTAAACCAGATATTTAGATTTTTAAATGGAAAATTTAATTTCCTGGCGAAGCTAAAATATTTGTGGTTGAAGAAAAAGGGTGTTTGTAATAAATTTACAGGAATTGTGTTTGGAGTAATTCCGGAATACCAGGGACAGGGTATTGATCATTATATGATTGTTCAAGGGGCGAATGAAATACAGAAAATAAATCAATACAATGAGCTTGAGTTACAGTGGCAGGGAGATTTCAATCCCAAAATACTTAATATATCCAGGAACATTGGCGCACACCACAGCAGGATATTGGCCACATACCGTTATATTTTCGATAGGAGTAAGGAATTTAAAAGGCACCCTATTCTAAATTGAGCAGGCATTCGTCCGGATAATTCTCTTCATACCTTATTGAATTGACAAATTTTTTAGCGACTAAAATCGTAAATTTGTTATCTCATTTATGGAAAAATTTATCGTTTCAGCGAGGAAATACCGGCCACAAAACTTCAGCACCGTTGTAGGTCAATCTCATATCACTACCACACTTAAAAATGCAATAAAAAATAACCAGATTGCTCACGCATTTTTGTTTTGCGGACCACGCGGTGTTGGTAAAACGACTTGTGCAAGGATTCTTGCAAAAACCATTAACTGTGAAAATCGCACTCCAGACGGAGAAGCCTGCAACGTATGTAATTCCTGTGTTTCCTTTGACAATGGTACTTCCTTAAATATTCATGAGCTTGATGCAGCAAGTAACAATTCTGTTGATGATATAAGAACACTTGTTGACCAGGTAAGGTTTGCGCCTCAGGCGGGAAAATATAAAGTTTATATAGTTGATGAGGTGCACATGTTAAGCGCCTCTGCTTTTAATGCTTTTTTAAAAACGCTGGAAGAGCCACCGCCTTTTGCAATTTTTATTTTAGCTACCACAGAAAAACATAAAATACTTCCAACCATTCTTAGCCGTTGCCAGATTTTTGATTTCAAAAGAATTACCAACCAGGATACCGTAATTCATTTGCAGGAAATATGTGAAAAGGAAAAAATAACGGCAGATAAAACAGCCCTGCATATTATTGCGCAAAAGAGTGAAGGTTGCCTGAGAGACGCGCTAAGCATACTTGATAAAATAGTGAGTTTCACAAACGGCGAACTCACTTATGCAAATACGCTTGAGCATTTAAATATTCTTGATGAAGATTACTACTTCAGGTTTATGGAAGCAATGCAAACTCAAAACCTGAGCGATGCCATTTTATTGTATGATGAAATAAACCGCAAAGGCTTTGACGGCGATCTTGTATTAAATGGCTTTGCGGAGTTTATTAGAAACCTGCTTGTAAGCAAAGATCCAAAAGTGGCAATGTTACTGGAAATATCTGAAGATTTTAAACAGCGGTATCTTGACGTTGCGCAAAAAAACGATGCGGCTTCGCTATTAAGTACTTTAAATATTTTGAATGAGGCTGAAATAAATTACAGGCAAGCCAGGAACAAACGCCTTCATGTAGAACTTACGTTAATCAAGCTTTGTTTTCTAGGGCAGGCAATTGAGTTGGTGAATGACGGCGGCCAGGTAAGTAAAAAAAAGCAGGTTGAAAATATGAAGCCTGTTGCTTTTAGAGCACTCAGCCCTGTGGCTGTAAAGGACAAAGCTATTGCCGGAACAAAGCGATCAATCTTAAGTTCAAACGGTAATAATAAAGAAGATAAAATTCCAACAGAGCAAAATAACGGGCATTCTCAAAAGGATAAAGCAAAGCTGATAATTGAGAAAGAAATATTTGACAAAAATTCTTTTAAGGCTTTAGGAGACCATACGTTGGTTGCTAACGTAAAGCCACACACGAAACTGAGAAAGCTTAGTTCTCTTGAAAAAATAAGGGAACAGGTTGCTCTTGATAATAAACAGAATGGCAATATTGTAAAAGATTTGAATGAGGAAGAATTGTACGTAGCATGGGGGCTTTATATTGAAAAACTTCGCCAAAATAATAATCATTCGGGAGTAAGTAATTTTAAATCTGCTAAACTCAAAATTGTTGACGAAAATTGTATTGAAATTATTACTGAAAATAATATTCAGCAAAAATTTATTGAAACAGAAAGAGCGGCTCTTATCGAGCATCTGCAAACGCATTTTAATAATCGCTTTTTAACTTATAAGGTAATTATCATTGAAAATAAAAACAATGAAACTGTTCAGCAAAAACACCTTTCCACCAAAGAACAATATTTAAAAATTATTGAAGATTATCCGTTGGTAAAACAATTGAAGGACAGGCTGGGACTACAATTGGATTATTAGTTCCCTATTTGTAATTATGTTTTTCCGCTATTTCATGTACAATTTTCCGCTTTTTAAATTTAAATATCATGTATACAATTCTTGGAGCTGGAGGTGCTATTGCTAATGCTTTATCAACCGAGCTTTCACTGAATAACATTCCTTATAAATTGGTGAGCAGAAGCCCGAAAGCTATCAACAGTATACAAGTCATTTCTGCGGACCTTACTAATTCATCTCAAACATTTGAAGCTGTCAAAGGTTCATCAGTTGTAGTGCTATGTGCCGGATTAAAATATGATAGCCGTGTTTGGAAAACGCAGTGGCCGGCTATTATGAGGAATACAATAGATTCCTGCAAAGAAAATAATGCAAAACTTATTTTCTTTGATAACGTTTATATGCTCGGCGAAGTTGCTGGTCATATGACGGAAGAAACTCCCTATAATCCTGTAAGCATAAAAGGCGAGGTGCGTGCGAAAATCGCGACTGATTTAATGGATGAAGTGAAGGCAGGAAATATAAACGCAATTATTGCAAGAGCTGCAGATTTTTATGGCCCGGATTGCAAAACGAGTATTTTGAATTTATTAGTTTTTGATAAAATGGCTCAAGGCAAAACTGTGCAATGGGTGATAGATGATAAAGAAATGCATTCTTTCACTTTTACGCCGGATTGTGGAAAAGCATTATTACTTCTTTCGCAAAACGAAAATGCGTGGAATCAAATATGGCACATGCCAACGGGCTCGCCTGCTCTTACAGGAAAGCAAATTATTTGCCTTGCTGCAAAAATTTTCAACGTTCCGGCAAAGCATTCAGTTATTGGTAAAGGAATGATAGGGATGTTGGGAATCTTTATGCGAACGATGCATGAAATGAAGGAAATGCTCTACCAATACGATGCAGAATATATTTTTGATTCTACCAAATTTGATAGCGCTTTCAATTTTAAGCCAACAACCTACCACGATGGATTTGAAATGACAGCCCGTTCCTATAAGAAAATATAACTCCTTTCGGGCGGGTCATTCATCTTCAGCAATTCTGGCTGCTACCTCATATTTGTTGTTATAATAGCCATGTTGAATATTTTCCCACAGATACTTTATGATGAAAATAATGTTGCCGTGTTTTTTAAATTGTTGCAAATGGCAAACCTCATGCTTTACCCATTTTTCATTTTGCAAAAATTGCTGCCGGCTTACATTATAAAGGTGAATTGTGCTGCCGATAACAATAGCAATATTTTTCGATTTTAGCTTTCTTGCGGCCAGCTTTGCAATCCAGGAATTTTCCTTAATGCTTAACACCGAAATTTTTTTTGAATTGAAAAAATAAATTAATTACTCCAGCGCTTTTAATATTTCGTCGCTGTGAATTTTTGATTTAGGTTTTTTAAAAATCTTTATAATTTTTCCTTTTTCATCAATCAAAAATGTAGTGCGAAGTAAGCCCATATATTTTCTCCCATACATATTTTTTTCGCCCCACACGCCATATTTATCTATTATTTTTTTATCGGGGTCTGCCAGTAGCGTGAAAGGAAGCTGGTATTTTTCTTCAAATTTTTTATGCTTCTTTTCATCATCCGGGCTTACTCCTAAAACTACCAATCCCTTTTGTTGAAGTGGTTTATAATTATCTCGCAAGTTGCAGGCTTCTATTGTGCAAGTAGGTGTGTCATCTTCCGGGTAAAAATACAAGACGACCTTTTTCCCTTTAAAATCAGCCAGGGAAACTGTTTCTCCATTTTGATCTTTTGCTTTAAAAGCCGGCGCATTATCGCCCTCAGATAACTGTGTCATTATAAATTTTTTATCTTGTAAAATGATATATTTTTTGCGTTGTATTCCCTGCTTCATCCTCAACTGAAATCTTCAATTCATGACGTCCCCGGCTGCAATGTTCATCAAATTTATAAATGAAAGTGCGTCCTTTGTCGTTAGTGAAAAGAAGCCAGTTACCATCCAGCTCGGCCCTGAATTTTTTTATTTCTTCATTGTTATCTTTTGGAACAAAATAGATGGCTGATGATTTGGAAAGATTGGCATTATCATGAAATCCACCAGTTATTATCGGAGGTTCATCATCAGAAATTAATTCAAAATTTCCGAAGGTTTTAAAACTGGCAGTAAACCAATCGCCTTCTCCATTTGCTTTTACAACTTCTGTTTTTTCTCCCCATGATCTTTTAATCAGCATTTTATCCTGTAGTGCGTATGCAATGGGCTTATCTGCTTTTATTCTGATCTTAAAATTATCTTGTACGGGAACCAAACCAGATTCAACAGAAAAAATCGGGGAATAAGCATTTGCATTCGTTGCAATTTTTTTTGAATGTACAAAAGCAAAAGAATCATAAATCGCTTCCTGAGGTAATATCACTTGCAAGTCTTCGCTTTCAAAAATATTTACGAAACCCGGCTGAAATTCCTGTGCATCGTGATTAGTAACAACGCTGTTTCTAAATCCTTTCCCTTGTAAAAAACCTCTTCGTATTTTAAACTCCAACACCGAAGAATTTCCATAAGTATCCTTAACTAAAATTTTTACGCTGTGAATACTGTCGTCTGCGAGTGCAATTATCCCATTACCGTTAAAATCTTTATAAACTCCCTCAGGGTAGCCGGGTAACCTGGAAAGATGTTCGATAAAAGGGCCTCCGGCTGCTCTTGTTTTATAATCAATATGTGCATTAAGATACCTTGTTTCGTCGTAGGTAATACTATCTAACTCAAAGCCTACAATTGGCATTTCGTCCAGGTACAAAATTGCTTCATAAATACCGTTTGGATTTGAAGAACCAGAAACTTTATCATTTGCTGAAATGCCAAAACTTATTTTATTTGAGTTTACTGTTATTAAAGGTTGAGTGGTTGTATAATTTCCATTTAACTTTTTTAAACTGAATAGTTTTGGTGACTGACTATAAGTACTGATGTCTCTATCGTACATGGCTAAACGCAAAATAGTTGGCGGCACGTTATCTGCAATTGGAAATCCAAATAAGAGTGGGTTTAAAACTTTATCCGTCTTTGTGTCTCTTATTTCAAAGTGGCAATGTGGCCCCTGTGAGCCACCCGCATTGCCGCTGTAGGCAATAAACTGTCCCTGTTTTACAGTAAACATTCCCGCTGGGATGGTTAGAAAAACTTCCCATGATTGCATTTTGTATTGTTGCTCTTTCACATATTTTTCAAGCGCCGGGTAAAAATTGTTCAGGTGGCCGTACAACGTTGTTAAACCATTTGGATGGTTGATATAAATTGCTCTTCCAAAGCCAAAAGGTTCTATTCTAATGTGTGCAACATATCCGTCTGCCGCCGCTTTTACCGGCCTGTTTTGAACCTGGTTGGTCCTGCAATCAAGCCCCATGTGGTAATGATTTGGACGAAGCTCACCGAAATTTGCCGCCAGGCCAATTCGAGCATCTACAGGGTAAATAAAATATCCTTTTGGATAATTTTTTTTTGTAAAAAGCTGGCCATATGAAAAGCAATAAAAAAAGAGGAAAAGTAAAAACAGGAACGGTTTATGTAATATAACTTTTTTGCAATATTTCAATTTCATAGAATTACAAATCTAAGAACTAAAAAATTTAAAATTATTACCATGAGTAAAACAAGCACTATAACTGCAATTATTCTCGGGGCTTCGATTGGTGCCGCGTTGCTGAAGTTCTATAGTTTACCAAAGGAGGAAAAAGATGCTTTGATGGATTATCTTAAAAGAACAACGAATGACTTACTGGACAACGCAGAATCTACTGTGGAAAAAGTTGAACAGTATATGGGCGAGGTTAAGTCGAAAGGAGATAGTGCATGGGTAGAAAAAATCTACGTTTTCAAAAAAATGTTTCGTGAATTATATGGTTTTGATAAGAAGTATCTTTTATAAATTTCTTTCAAATGAAAAAGCAGGTCTCTTATTTATAAGCCTGCTTTTTCGTTAAAAGTAAGTTTAATGGTTTTGTTTCCATGTTATAAAAAGTCAGACCTGACAAATTCTTTGAATCATTTGAACATTTCCATTTATTTTTGGCGGCCATCATAAAAAAATTCATGCCGCTCGATACATCCATTAAATCAGTTTTAATAATAGGCTCGGGGCCAATCATTATCGGTCAGGCTTGCGAGTTTGACTATTCGGGAACACAAGCAGCACGTAGTCTGCGCGAGGAAGGACTACACGTAATTCTTATAAATAGTAACCCTGCCACCATCATGACAGACCCAATGATGGCGGACAAAGTGTATTTATTGCCACTTACCGTTGAAAGTATTGAGCAAATATTGGAGGAAAATAATATCGATGCTGTGTTGGGGACAATGGGTGGTCAAACTGCGCTTAACCTCTGCAAAGAAGGTGATGAATTGGGTATTTGGCAAAAACACAATGTTAAGTTGATTGGTGTTGATATTAAAGCAATTGATAAAGCAGAAGATAGAGAAAAGTTCAGAAAGTGGATGATTGAAATGGGCATTCCTGTTGCCACTGCAAAAACGGCTAACTCATTTTTAGAAGGAAAAGAATTTGCACAGGATATAGGATTTCCCCTTGTGATAAGGCCTTCATTTACTTTGGGAGGCACAGGGGGAAGCATCGTTTACAAAAAAGAAGAACTTGATGAAGCGTTAAATCGCGGCCTTACAGCAAGCCCAATGCATGAAGTATTGGTAGAAAAAGCGATGATGGGGTGGAAAGAGTTTGAACTTGAATTACTTCGCGACAATAATGATAATGTGGTTATTATTTGTACCGTGGAAAATTTTGATCCGATGGGAGTTCATACGGGAGATTCTATCACAGTTGCGCCCGCCATGACTTTAAGCGATACAGCTTACCAATTGATGCGGAATACCGCTATTGCAATGATGCGCGACCTGGGAAATTTTGCCGGCGGATGTAATGTACAATTTGCCTTAAATCCCCAAACGGAGGAGATCATTGCTATTGAAATCAATCCCCGCGTAAGCAGGTCTTCCGCGTTGGCAAGTAAAGCAACAGGGTATCCTATTGCAAAGATAGCTGCAAAGCTTGCGATTGGCTTTACATTAGATGAATTAAAAAATCAAATTACACAAACTACTTCCGCATATTTTGAGCCTGCCCTCGATTATGTAATTGTAAAGATTCCACGCTGGAACTTCGATAAATTTAAAGGTGCTGACGATACACTTGGCCTACAAATGAAATCAGTTGGAGAAGTAATGGCTATCGGAAGAAGCTTTGCAGAAGCTGTTCAAAAAGCTTGTCAAAGCCTGGAAAATGAGGCTGTTGGCCTTGGGTATTATGGCAAAAGCCTGATGTATGCCGAGGAAGTAATTGAATACCTGAAGGTTCCAAAATGGGATCGCATTTTTAGAATTAAAGATGCGCTGATGATTGGCGTGAGTGTGCGCCGCATTTGTGAATCAACGGGAATTGATCGCTGGTTTATTTACCAGATACAAAAAATATGCGATTGTGAGAAAGAATTGGCGAACTACAATTTTGAAAATCTATCGCCCGGGCTTTTAAAAAAAGCAAAGCAATTAGGATTTGGTGATGAGCAAATTGCGCGCATATTGAAAGATGGCAGCACTGATGAAGACATTTATGAAAAAAGAAAAGAATTTGGAATAACAAGAGTCTATAAAATGGTGGATACCTGCAGCGCGGAGTTTGAAGCAAAGACGCCTTATTTTTATAGCACTTTTGAATAATTTTTTTGATTTATAAAATACATGAACGATACTATTTTACGCAACGAATCTATTCCTTCTTCTAAAAAGAAAATCATCGTATTAGGCAGCGGCCCCAACCGCATCGGGCAAGGGATTGAATTTGATTATTGCTGTGTTCACGGCCTGTTGGCGATTAAAGAATGCGGCTTTGAAGCAATAATGATCAACTGTAACCCCGAGACGGTTTCTACTGATTTTGATATTGCGGATAAACTCTATTTTGAACCGGTTTTTTGGGAGCACATCTGGGAAATTATTGAGCTTGAAAAACCCGACGGTGTTATTGTTCAATTGGGTGGCCAAACCGCGTTGAAGCTTGCAAAAAGGCTTGATGAAAAAGGCATAAAGATTATTGGTACATCTTTCGACAATATGGACATTGCCGAAGATCGCGGCCGCTTCAGCGACATGTTAAAGCATCTTGAAATTCCTTATCCCAATTACGGCACTGCATACAATACTGATGATGCAATAGAAGTTGCTAAAAAAGTTGGATACCCCGTCCTGGTAAGGCCAAGTTATGTTTTGGGTGGTCAGCGAATGCGCATCGTTTTAAATGATGAAGAGTTGGAAAAAGGCGTACTTAGTTTATTGAAGCATTTACCCAATAATAAAATCTTAATTGATCATTTTTTAGATCGCTGCCAGGAAGCGGAAATTGATGCCATTTTTGATGGTGAAGATTTTCATGTAATGGGCGTTATGGAACACATTGAGCCGGCCGGAATTCACAGCGGTGATAGTAATGCCGTACTTCCTGAATTTAATTTATCTCCCTTGATTGTGCATACAATGGAAGAATATGCTGAAAAAATAGCGCGGGCTTTGCATATAAAAGGGTTGATAAACATTCAGTTTGCCATTAAGAATGGAGAAGTTTTTGTAATTGAAGCAAACCCACGCGCATCAAGAACGACACCTTTTATAGCGAAAGCTTACCAAATTCCTTATCTCAATATTGCAACTAAAATTATGTTAGGCGCAGCCAAACTAAAAGACTTTACTTTCGAAAAAAAGCTGACTGGTTTTGCAATTAAAGAACCTGTTTTTTCTTTTAATAAATTTCCCAATGTAAATAAGGAACTGGGTCCTGAAATGAAGTCTACGGGCGAATCCATTCGCTTTATAAAAGACTTACGCGATCCCTATTTCAGAACTTTATATAAGGAAAGAAGTATGCATCTGAGTAAATAAAAAAACCTGCAATAATTTTGCAGGCTATTTCATTTTTGATCCATTTATATTACTACCAATTACTTAGCCTGATGCCAATATTATAAGGCATGAAACTTAAATCTTTTTTGAAGATAGAATTAGGACTGTACGATCCATATAAATGAACTGGTCCCAATCCAAGTTCGCCGATGTAAGAAAACTTCCATTTTTCAACATCATAATCTCCACGGTTTTTATGTTTACCACGCTCGGAGCTTTTTTGTTTATTACGGCTGCTGTATAAATATCCCATACTTACGCCCGCACTTATCATCAGCCCTTTGTCAGAATAATTTGAATTCGTTCTAAAATTGAGCATGAGTGGAACGGTAACATAATCAGCCGCCAGTTTATTTTTCGAAAAACTTATTGAATCACGAAACACAAAAGGATGATCAATATTTTGCGATGGATTATACGGATTTAAGCCGCCTTCCTTTAAACTTACAGCCGATTTAAAACGGTAATTATTTAATTCTAACCCAAGACCATATTTAAGATTGACATAGTGTTTTATTAAATTAAGCCTTTGCATAAAAAACCAAATATTTACATTGACAGACTTAATGGTTCTCAGTTTAAAATCGTTCGCTACAAGCGCCGCCACTCCGGGTTGATTTACAATATAATTGTTGTTGGTTGCTGATGCATAGTCTGTTTTATCTGTCCAATTAGCAAATCCAAGGTCAACAATAAAAGATGCGGTGCTTATATTAGAATGGTCTTGCCGGTGGTCATGACCAACGTTAACGGTTACACGATTTTTTTGATTGTGTTCGCCTTTTTTTACAATGACCATTCCCCCGATTCTAATGGTATCAACTTTTTTGGAAATATCTGTTGAATCAGTTTGCGCAAAGGCGGCGAGTGCCAATAATATTCCTAAAAAACTAAAAACTGTCTTTTTCATCTATTTAAATTTATGTATTGATTATTAATTAAGGCTGGTTTGAAACTACCTGGTGATCTTCTCCGGATAACAACCGGCCAACTGGATTAGTTCTTTCAATAACGCGTTTTACTTTTTTTAAAAAGCCACCAACCTTTGTTTTTCTAAATTCATCCGTGGTGACATTGTAGAAGACATAATTTTGATTATTTTCTTTTTCATCCGGAATATAAGAAACGGTTTGAGCTTGCATTACCGGTTCTACCTTACCCGAAATTTTGTCAATAGCTTTCTGCGTTGGTTGCAATTCCGGCCGTATCTTATCGATTAATGAGATCTGTCTTTCTGGGATATTATTCGATTTCCGGTTATTAATTGTGATTTCATCTTTTGCAGGACTCACGGCCTTGGTATTTTGCTCTCTTGGTTGCTTTTTCACTATCGTATTTATTGCAGCAATGCTTCCGGTATTTTTCTTTAATAGCTTCTGTACTCTTTCTTTTACAACCTCTTCAGGCTGATTGTTTGGTTGAGAATTTTTGGTTAATAGATGAGCAACATTCAAAGAATCTTCTGACTGTTTGAAACCTTTGTCAACTGAAGGAACAATCTTTTTTTTCGGTACAACACTCATTGAAGAGCTGGAAGGATCGATAGTATTTTTCTGGTAAAATAAAGTTGTAATCCATAATCCAAATCCAATGAAAACAGCTGCTGCAAGCATCCTCCAAAACATTAAAGGCACAACTCTTCCTGATTTTTCTTTTCTATATAAAAGTTTTTTATTTGGATAAACAACTTCATTTTCCGGAGTTAAACGAGCAACACCAATTAATTCAAATTCATTTTGTAAAGATTCATGTTTAGATAAAAACTGTTCAACTTCATTCCTTTCCTTATTTGTTAATTCATTATCATGATACAGAACAAAGATTTCTTCATAATTTTTATCATGGATTAATGAAAGGGAATTATTTTTAAATAAAAATGATTTGTCATCAAGAATTATGTTTTGTTCCGGCTTTGAAATAGTGTGATGAATCATTGAAAATTCTTCTTCCAAGTCTTTATTTTCTTTAAGGAATAGGATCACCGCTACTTTCTCTGAGTCTGTTAATTCATTATCAGCATACAGTAAAAAATATTCTTCGTAATTATCTCTGTTGATGTCCATTTTATATCACGTTTTCAGGTTTTACCAAATAATTCTTAAGCTGAATCCTGGCGCGGTGCAGGTAAACTTTCACCTGGCTTATGCTAAGCGAAGTGATTACCGATATTTCTTCATAGCTATATCCTTCATAATCTTTTAATAAAACAAGGCTTCGTTGTGTTTCACTTAACCTGTTTAAAGCTTCATTGAGTATTTTTTTTATATTATGATGTGGTTGTTTCGTAGTTTTTATTTCATCAGAAAAATCATCCTGCAATTTGATCCTTTTATTTTTTCTTATGTGATCAATCATTTGATGATAGGCCACTGTAAACAAATAAGATTTGCTGCGTTCATTTTCTACTATCTCCCGGTTAATCCATAACTTTTCAAATGCGCCCTGCACTACATCTTTTGCATTTTCTTCATGCCGAAGGTTTTTTATAATAAAACGGTAAACATTATCCGCATAAAGGTTTACACATTCATTATATTCTTTTTCAGTCATACGTGCATTTGGTAAATTAGAACTACTACCGCCTGGTTTGATAGTTATACGAACATGAAAACAAAAAGTTACAATTTAAAAATACCGGCTTTATCTAATCTGAAATTTAGGCATTTCGTGTAGGTTTGCATAATATAAAATTAAAAGGATGAATAAAAATTTTACTGCCAGGGTTGGTAAAGAATTGGAGGAAATAAAAGCTGCCGGACTCTATAAAAATGAACGCATTATTACGAGCGAACAGGGAGCCGAAATAGAAGTTGGCGGAAAAAAGGTCTTGAATTTTTGTGCGAATAATTATTTAGGATTGTCGGGTCATCCTGCCGTAATAGAAGCATCAAAAAAATATATGGATGAGCGGGGTTACGGGTTAAGCAGCGTTCGTTTTATTTGCGGCACACAGGATATTCATAAAGAACTGGAAAAAAAGATTGCTGACTTTTTGGGTACAGAAGATACCATATTATATGCTGCCTGTTTTGATGCAAACGGTGGCGTATTTGAACCGCTTTTTGGTGAAGAAGATGCGATTATTTCTGACGCCTTAAACCACGCAAGCATTATTGATGGCGTACGTTTATGCAAGGCTCAGCGTTACCGTTATGAGCATAATAATATGGACGATCTTGAAAATAAATTAAAGGAAAGCCAACAACTACGAAGCCGCATTATTGTTACCGACGGATCTTTTAGCATGGATGGAACCATTGCGCAACTTGATAAAATTTGTGACTTAGCTGATAAATATGATGCAATTATAATGGTTGATGAAAGCCATTCAACAGGATTTATTGGCAAGACGGGAAGAGGAACTCACGAGTACCGGAATGTGATGGGAAGAATTGATATTATTACCGGCACATTGGGTAAAGCGTTAGGTGGGGCTAGCGGGGGTTTCACGACAGGTAAAAAGGAAATTATTGAAATGCTTCGTCAGCGAAGCCGGCCGTATTTATTTAGCAATACAGTTGCGCCTGGTATCGTTGGCGCTTCAATCGCTGTTTTTGATATGCTTAATAAAACTACAAACCTTCGCGATAAGCTTGAGCGTAATACAAAATATTTTAGAACAAAAATGACAGAAGCTGGTTTTGACATAAAGCCGGGCGATCACCCTATTGTACCAATAATGCTTTACGATGCAGTACTCGCGCAGAATTTTGCGGCGAGTTTGCTGGATGAAGGAATCTATGTAATTGGTTTCTTTTTTCCGGTGGTGGCAAAAGGGCAAGCGAGGATAAGAGTTCAAATAAGTGCAGCTCACGATGAAGCACAATTGGATAAAGCAATTGCGGCCTTTACAAAAATTGGAAAAAAATTGGGAGTGTTGAAATAAAAGAAAACAAGATTTTGTTTTATAACTTTATAAGATGGAAACTGCACTATTAAATAGAATCACCAATAACCCGGCTATTTTAACAGGTAAGCCTGTTATTTTGGGAATGCGTATTTCTGTTGAGCAAATATTGAAAATGCTCGCAAGAGGAATTTCGCATGAAGATATACTTAAAGAATTCCCGCTACTTGAAGGAGAGGATATCAGGGCATGTCTTGTGTATGCAGCTGCAAAAATTTCTCATGAAGAAGAAAGAGCATGATTGGAGGAACGTCCACTAACATTGTGATTGATGTTGGAGTAGGTAATATTATTGAAGAATGGCTGTTTAATAGTGGCTATCACATGTTAGCTATAAGAAACATAAATCCCAAAATGGATGATATAGATATAATAGAATACGCCAGCAATGAAAATGCAATAATAATAACTATGGATAAGGGCTTTGGCGAATTGGTTTATAAAAATTCCTCTTTACATAAAGGAATACTGTTATTAAGATTGGATGATACGGTAGATGAAGAAAAATTATCAGTTATTCAAAATATATTCCCCGATTATTTATCTCAAATACAAAATAATTTTTGTGTTTATCAAAATGGCAAATTAAGAATTAGAAAATAATAATGACAGAGAACGCTTCAACATTTATAGCAAAGAGTACAATTAAAAGTGCCGACCTTGAACACAGGCAAAAAATAAACTATAATATCGGTAAATATAATTCGGTAGTGCCTGTAGGAAAACAACAATTCGAAAATACAGATCTTGCGCGCGAACGGGCAAAAAATATTAAGTGGAGAGCGCTTGAAACACTTGACCAGCAATTGGAAGAATTTGAAATGAATTTTACCCGCCGTGGTGGAAAAGTTATTTGGGCGCAGAACTCACAGGAAGCCTTGGACGAAATTCTTAAAATCTGTAAAGAAAAAAATTGCAAATCTATCGTCAAAAGTAAAAGCATGGTAACGGAGGAAATTCATTTAAATTCCTTTTTAACAGAAAATAACATCGAAAGCGTGGAAACGGATCTTGGCGAATATATTCAGCAATTAGATGGTGAGGCGCCTTACCATATTGTAACACCAGCAATGCATAAAAGCAAAGAGGATGTCGCCAAACTATTTGAAAAAAAATTGGGAACTCCATCAAAACTTTCACCCCAGGAGTTAACCCTGGTTGCGCGGGAAAAATTAAGAGAAAAATATGTTCAGGCTGAAGTAGGAATTACCGGCGCCAATTTTATCATTAGCGATATAGGCGCCATTGCTATAACAGAAAATGAAGGAAATGGCCGACTTAGCATGGCCTGGCCAAAAACACATATTGCTATTGTTGGTATTGAAAAAGTTATTTCATCCGCAACAGACCTCGCGATAATGTGGCCTTTGTTAGCCACGTTTGGAACCGGGCAAAAGGTTACCGTTTACAGCAGTATTATTTCGGGTGCGAGACAGGCAAATGAAACTGACGGGCCGGAAGAAATGTATGTGATATTGTTGGATAATAACCGCTCTACAATTTTGGCTGATCCCAAACAACGTGAAAGCCTTTATTGCATAAGATGCGGAGCCTGCCTCAATGCTTGTCCCGTATATAAAAATATTGGAGGCCATTCTTACGGCGCTACTTATAGCGGGCCGATTGGAAGCGTTATCACGCCGCATTTGCAAGGAATGGAAGAATATAAGCACCTCAGCTTCGCTTCTTCGTTATGCGGAAATTGCACGGAAGTATGTGCAGTAAAAATTAATCTACACGAATTATTATTGTTGAACCGAAAGGAAAGTGTGGACGAAGGCATGACCACCTTTTCGGAAAGGATGGCATGGAGATTATGGAAAATTGCTTCCTTAAAAAGAGGAATGATGAATATGTCAAACGGTGGATTGAAAACCAAACTTGTAAATAAACTATTTAAAGATTGGAATAAACATCGCTCAGAATTGAATTTTAGTAAAAAGACTTTTAATGAAATGTGGAAAGAAAGATTAAATAGATAGTTTGATTTTTTGAGCAGAGAATTTATTTTTAATGTTTGAAATGCCGCAATCCGGTAATTATCATAACGAGATTATTTTGTTTACAATATTCAATTGAATCTTTATCTCTAATTGAACCGCCTGGCTGAATAAATGCACTCACGCCCGCTTCGTGCGCAATCTTTACGCAATCATCAAAAGGAAAAAAAGCGTCACTTGCAACAATAGCGTCCTTTAAATCGAAGTCAAATTGCGTTGCCTTTGTAAGTGCTTGCTTGAGCGCATCTATTCGTGAGGTTTGTCCGCAACCCTTTCCAATTAATTGTTTATTTTTTATAATTGCAATTGCATTACTTTTTAAATGCTTGCAAACCAAGTTTGCGAATATCAAATCTTCTTTTTCTTCATCTGATGAATTTCTACCACCTTCTTCTTTCCATTCTGTAAAATTACCCTTATCAAAATCCTGTGATAAAATTCCGTTTAAAATTATTTTTGACATTTGTTTTTCGCCTGCAAATGTTTTCGAGCGTAAAAGAATTCTATTCTTTTTAGATTGCAGTACCGCTAAGGCATCTTCTTCAAAGGCAGGCGCAATCAATACTTCAAAGAATAAGGCGTTTAAAGTATCTGCAGTTTTTTTATCAATAATATCATTGGAAATTAATACGCCGCCGAAAGCACTTTCAGGGTCACCGGCTAATGCAGCATTGAAAGCTTCATTGGTGCTTTGCCGTTGCGCAATACCACAAACATTTGTATGTTTTATAATTGCAAATGTTACCAGTTTATTTTCGTCGATAATAAACTCATCAATAATTTGAAAGGCAGCGTCAACATCTACCAAATTATTATATGAAAGTTCTTTACCATTTAACTGATCGAAAACGTTGGATAAATTTCCTGAAAAAGATGCCTGCTGGTGAGGGTTTTCACCATAACGTAACATTTTTTTCTCTGAAACAAAAGGGTTTAAAAAAGAAGTTTTATTAAAATAATTTGAAATAGCCATATCATACCCGGAACAAACGTGAAAGGCTTTTGCTGCAAAAAGTTTTCGTTCTTCCAGCGAGGTTTCTGCAACGTCTTTGGACAAAATATTTTCCAGTTCTGCATAATTGCTTTTATCGGCAATAATTAAAACGCTTGCAAAATTTTTAGCAGCAGCTCTGATCATTGATGGGCCGCCAACGTCTATTTTTTCTATGATAGCCTTTTCTTCGTTTGTTGTTCTTACGGTTTCTTCAAAAGGATATAAATCAACAATTACCAAATCAATTTCGGGGATATTATATTGTTTCATTTCCTGCAGGTCACTTTCCATTTCACGCCTCGCCAGTATGCCGCCAAATACAGATGGGTGCAACGTTTTAACCCGTCCGCCAAGTATGGAAGGAAAGCCGGTAAGGGATTCAACAGGAATACAGGAAGCACCTTTTCCTTCAATAAATTTTTGAGTGCCACCGGTTGAATAAATCCTGATATTATGTTTTTGAAGTAGTGTTATTATTTGATCAAGCCCATCTTTATAATAAACTGAGATGAGTGCAGATTGAATTTTTTTTTGCATAAAATTTTAAGAGAAATTGCGCTTTATAGATCTGTTACGAATGCACCCTGCTCGGGAACAGAATGAAAATGCAAATGTAATTCTTCGCAATCTTTCTTCCATTTATCAATTTTCCACAAAGGATTAGATGCATCAAAAATATAAGTACCACAATTGAAAACCTTTGCCAGCTTAGGTATGAAGAGCTTTGGATTTTTTGATATTACAATGAAATCAACATTAATTTTTTTCGGAGGCGGAATATAATTCATCGCAGAGTCTATCATTAATATAGTTTTTCCATAAAGCTGGTAGTAATTATCATGTTGATAGAGAAAAGAAGTATCGGTTTTTTTATTAGCCATCAATGAAATGCGGGTGGACTTTAAATTAAAAGTTTGTAGTAAGCTATTTTCCGCGAGATCACTATCTCCAAGAAAATAATGGGTATTGCCGTGTATAAAATCAATGGCTTTATGAGAAGGAATATTGTAAACAACCATTTTTTGTTGTTGTGAAAAGTGCCATCTTTTGACTGCAATTAACGATGCGAAAGCGAGGGAAAAGCCGATCCCAACTTTGAAAGCCATTCCATTCTTTTTTATCAGCGAGTATAGCAATGAAATGAAAATAATATAAAGAAGAAATGTTTCAGATGCTGAAATTGAAACACCGTTCCACAATGAAAAAGGCAGGCTATTAATAAGGAGAACGGCATGGTTGAGTATCCAAATTATTGTTGAAAGAATTTTGCCCGCGTACAAAGCAATAAAATGCAAAGGCGAAACAAAGATCAAAAGGATACAGCCGCAAAGAATAATTGTGGCAAGTGGAATTGCAATGAGATTTGAGATTAAAAACAGCAAAGGCATTTGATGAAAATAATATAGGCAAACGGGAAGCGTAAATAGTTGAGCTGCGAGAGAAACTGACGCAAGCGCCCAAATTTTGCTCATTATTTTATTACTAAAATAAAACCAATTGTAAATATATTTTTGAGAAATTACGATGCCGGTAACAGCGAGGTATGAAAGCTGAAACCCAACGTCCCACAACAAAAAGGGATTAAAACATAACAAAACAAAAGCTGAAAGAGCAAGTGAATTATAAATTGAGGAATTTTTATTGAATGTTTTTCCGGTGGCAATAAAACTAAACATAACCGCAGACCGCAACACAGACGCGGAAGCACCCGTTAAGAAAGCGAAGAACCACAAGCAAAATAATATTGTAATTAAGCGAAGGAATCTTGACTTATTTATAAACGAAAATTTACCAATAATAAAAAGAAGTAAACCGTAAATTAATCCAAGGTGTAAGCCAGAAATGGCAATCAAATGAACAACGCCCGCGTTGCTATAAGCCTGCACAAGATCTTTATCCAAATCTACTTTATACCCAATAAGCAGGGCCTTTGCAAGTGCAGCTTCATCATTTCCAACAATGTATTGATTTAAAATACGTACAACCTGCATTCGCGTTTTAAAAATTATTGATTTGTATTGATTGGAGTTGCGCCGTTTTAAAAGAACATAGTCATTTGGTTTCAGGTAGCATTGATAAAAGATCTGTTGAAAAGCGCAATAACGGGCATAGTTAAACGCTGCAGGATTGCCGGAATTTTTTATTTGTTGTAGATTCTTTTTTAGAATGATCCTGTCTCCATAGGTGAGTGTTTTTGTTATGGAATCTTTGGCAAAGTAGACTATCAATTTTCCTGTGGTAGAAAAAGTTGAATCTCTTCTATTAATTGATTCAACATTTACAAGCGCTTTATAGGATTTATTTTTTTCAACAGGAGGTTCGCTTATAGTGGCGATAACATATGCGCTGCTGTCATATTTGTTTCCATACCATTCACTATTGTTGCGAATATCTTTATTATAGGCGAGAAGAAACCCGCATATAATTAAAAGAAGATTGATAAGAACACCGCCCACCACCCGAAATTTATAGCGATAGGCTAACGGGAAGAAATGGAAACCAGTATATATAATTGCAACGGAAATACTTGCAATTAAAATAGCTTCAATTTGAAATAATAAATAAAATTGCAGAATAATTCCGCCAATAATGGGCAGCAATAAACGGAGAAATGGGGCCTTCTTCCAGAAAAAAATTTTATATGCTTTAGCCACCTGGTAGATTTGCTTGTAATGAATGAAAGGCAATAATTATTGAAAAAAGAAAGGCGGTCGTCTGTATAAATAAAGAATCAACTAGAATTTTAAAAGTAAGGTTTATATGGCATATAACTCAAATAGAAATAATTTCCTGGATTAAGAAATCGGAACAATTATTTCGTGGCTAACAATGAAAGGCAGTTTTTCTTTAAAGAAGTTTGAAGAAGGCGGTATTTCTTAATCCAAAACTTCATAAGTGGAATAGGAATTCGCCTTGTTTTTTAATTTTACATTACCAACCTGCCGGCAATTAAAAGACTCTTTTACCTTTTCGTAACTGCTTTCTGAAATAAGGATTTGGCCAGGTGTAGCATTATCCTGCAACCTTTGAGCGGTATTAACGACATCGCCAATTACGGTATAATCAAGGCGTCTGAGTTTTGCTGATCCTATATTTCCGCAAATCATTTCACCACTATCAATACCAATAGAAACCTTGGGAAGAAACGAAGAGATTTCGCTTTGCGGGCCAAATTCTTCTATTTGTTTGCGTACAGCAAGGGCAGCATCAATAGCTCTATCCAGATGAAAATTACCTTTAAAAACTGCGAGTATTGCATCGCCAATAAATTTATCTACATAGCCGTCTTGTGCAATAATTTCCTTTACCATTACATCGAAACACCGGTTAAGAATTTTGATTACCGCATCGGCCGGCTCCTGCTCGGTGATTGCGGTAAAGCCACACATGTCGATAAAAACAATGGATGCTTCCACCGTTTCATTTGCCAAAAGCTGTGTTTCAAATTCACGACCGTTCATAAAGTTAAGAACGGTTTTATCAACGTACATTTTTAGTATGTTGTTTTCTTTAATTGCGTTAAGCGTATTATGTAATTGTTCTACATATTCCATGGTTTTTTGAATGGTGATGCCAAGGTCCTGGAAATTAACAGGCTTAAGCACAAAATCAAATGCTCCACGGTTCATGGCAGTTCTTATATTTTCCATATCGCCATAAGCGGAAACAATAACTGCCTTGGTGAGTAAGTTTAATTCGTTCATTTTTGTAAGCAGGGTTAGGCCATCCATTTCGGGCATATTGATATCGCTTAACAATATATCAATATCGGGATCCAATTTTAATTTTTCGAGTGCTTCAAAACCGTTAGCAGCAAAAATAAAATCGTATTTATGTTCTCTTATCTCTTTCCTGAATTTTTGCTTGATGAGTACTTCAAGGTCCGCTTCATCGTCAGCAACTAAAATCTTAGCCATTAATTTTTAGTTTTAATTTTTCCTTCAATAAATTAAAATCAAGTGGTTTGGTAAGAAAATCGTCGGCTCCTAAGGTCATCGCTTTATTATAATTTTCCGGATCGCCATAGGCAGTAATCATCATAACAACGGGCGGCGGTGTTATATATTTTTGTTTTATTTGTTCCAACAATTGCAAACCACTCATTCCCGGCATGTTTATATCTGAAAGAATTAATACGGCTTCATGATTAAGCTGGGAAAGATAGTACAGGGCCTTTTCTCCCGATTCTGCGAATGCAAACTGGACTTCATTATCACGGATTTCTTTTCTGAAACGTTGTTGAAATAAAACTTCCATATCTTTTTCATCATCTACAACTAAAATTTTCATGATCCTGTGTGTTGGTTGTCTTAAATTTAAAGTGTATTATTTAAATAGGCAAGAATATAATAAATTCGGTGAATTCATTTTCTTTGGTTTCCAATTTCAGTTCGCCTCCATGAGCTTTAACTATGTCGTAGCTTAGAGACAGGCCGAGACCCGTTCCTTCTCCAGTTGGCTTAGTAGTAAAGAAGGGCTGAAAAATTTTATCCTGTACTTCTTTTGGAATGCCATTTCCATTGTCTTTTATTAATATTTCAATGCCATTTTCCTGTTTTCTTGTCGCTAACCAAATTGTTGGTTGGTACTTGCTGTGATCATTAATATCCTTATTCTTTTCTGCAACTGCATAAAATGCGTTATTAAATAAATTCAATAAAAGCCTTCCGATATCTTGTGCAACCAGGGAAATTTTGCCAATTGTCACATCAAAATTTGTATTCATGGCCGCATTAAAAGATTTGTCTTTTGCACGCAGTCCATGATAACTTAGTCTTAAATATTCATCAGCCAGGTCATTTAGATCTGTTGGCTCTTTTTGTCCGGTGTTTTTTCTTGAGTGTTGCAACATTCCTTTTACAATAGCATCGGCGCGCTTTCCGTGATGGTTAATTTTAGTTTCATTTTCCCTAATGTCTGTTGCAATAGATTTTACAACTTCTATATTTCCTTTTTCAATTTCTTCTTTCATTTCATCAATTAATTCTGTATTTATTTCAGAAAAATTATTGACAAAATTCAATGGGTTTTGAATTTCATGGGCAATACCCGCCGTGAGTTCACCGAGGGAAGCCATCTTTTCAGATTGTATGAGTTGGTTTTGTGTAGCTTTTAATTCAACGAGTGTACTTTCGATCTGCTCTTTTTGTTGCCTCAATTCCGAAGTTCTTTCTTCCACTATTCTTTCTAGTTCGGCTTTTCTCGCGGTCATCCATTTTTTCTGCTCTTCTTCCTGTTGTGTTTTTTCGTGTTCTTTTTGAAGGGCTTTTTGTTGCTTTCGCGAAACGAAGACCATCGCAATCATCCAGATAAAAGAAAAAACACTTGCCGCGTCTAAATAATTGTCGACGAATTTGTATTGTTTTGCGCTGATCAATTCAAATAAATCCTTTGAAAAAGAAATAATAGCGAACGGTAAAACTGCATACATTAAAGTTTTCGTCGCATATAATTCTTCTTTTAAAAAAGCAATAATAATTATGCTAAACAAAAGCAAATGCCAAATCCATTTGGTTACAGGCTCCAGATGAAATATTAGTTCTGCTATAAAAAGAATGCCGATACCATATGAGATAATTTTAATCTCTTCCTTAAATGCATCGCCCTGCCCGTTATTTCGCAAAATCCTGCGGACATCCCTCAAAAGAAAAAAAGCAATAAACGGTTCTGCTAACATAGATCCTGGTTACATAAAATGGTTCAAATATCTTAACAATATAGTTATAAAACTCGAGTTAAATGCATGGGTATATGTATCGTAAACTTGGCAAATTCGCCCTTCAACTGTTTCCGCTTAATAGTACCACCATGAGCCTTAATTATGTCAAAGCTTAATGATAAGCCCAGGCCGATTCCAATTACAAAATTCCATGTGTTTGAAATTTCGTGTGCTATGCCGCAGTAATGTTACCAAGCGAGGCCATTTTTTCTGATTGCATTAGCCAGGGTATATTTTAAAAAATTGCTTTTTGGAAGAAGGTTTTAAACTTTGATTCAACGCAATTAATCGTTGGTTAATCTTCATCTTCAGACAGGCAATCGTTTCTTAATTCCTTCATAAAATCCACTCCCTTTTGGCGTGCAAATTTTATATTGTTTTCCGGTATTGTTTCCGGCGAACTATAATGCGATAGGGCGCTTTCTATTCCATCCTCACGTAAAATATGCAACATGGGATATATAGAACGATTAGTAAAATTAGCCGCATCATTAATCGGAGCATTTGCAAAACAATATAAAGGATGAAAACTGGCAACCTGGTAGATTCCCTCATATTTTTCATGGGTTAATAATTCCCCAGCGAGTGATACCAAATTAAGAAAATCGTCAAAACGGGCGAATGCGGCAGGGAAAATAAGTAACGTGGTTTCAATATTTTTTTCCAGGTCCAGTTTTTTACATTCTGCTAAAAAAGATTCCAGGCAGTTTTCAATATCAGTACTTTTTTCTACCTGGTAATGAATGGTATTTAATCTCAATTCTTTTGCAGCAAACGGGCAAAAATTACAACCAATTACCACATCTTTAATCCAATGTTTTGTTTGGTTAATTATCACTTCGTTTGTATGCATTGCTGACGTTATTAAAACTTTGTTTTGTAAAGCTATAGCGTTTCATGTATGTTTCTATAATTTAAAATTATTGGAACAATTTTTTGTAACCATTGACTGATTTATCAACTATATTTTTTAGGGTATACTAACGGGCAATATTTAATTCATTAAAGTTTGATAGTTTCAGCAGCCATTTTTTCCTTAACGTTTTATAATAATTGTATTAACATTTATTTCTAAGGACGGAGGAAGAGAAAAGCATCTTATTATAAGAAATATTTTATAAGCAATTAAAAATTATAATTATGAAAAAGATTTTTACTCTATTATTTTACGTTGGAGCTTTTGCCACATCATTTGCTCAAAGCGGATCCCATCAACACAGCAATGATAACACGGTTATCGCCAGCCAAAGGAGCGATCAATATGTTACCATTAAATCTGATATACGCTCAGGTAAATTTGACAACCAGAGTGACCACATTTATTCTTTTTCTGAACGCGAAAGAGATCAGCAGATTGAAAAAATAAATTATGAATTTAATTACAAGGTAAAATCTATCCAGGGAAGCCGTAACATAAGTTCACGTCAAAAGAGAATGATGGTACAGGATGCCAGGTGGGAAAGAAATAATAAGATTCAAGAGCTAAATTCGAAATTTGAAAGCAAGTATAATTCCGCATATAAAATCCATGAAAAAAGGAACGAAAATAAGAGGCACTGATCTTCTCCAAACCATATAAAAGTAAAAACACAAACAGGGCTTTTTTTATGTGAAATCTTTATGTTAAGGATGTTTTGCCTGTTGTATTACTGATTCATTATTTTATAACTGCGTCTACGCGTTGCGTTTATTAACGGGGTATATTAACATTTTCTTCTTTTACTTTATCATTAAAACGAAGTCTCACCTACAACATCATTTTTTAATAAACTTAAACTTTGAACTATGAAAAAAATTATCGCACTTTTATTCTCTGTAGGAATTTTTGCAACATCCTTTGCACAGGATAATCATCGTCAACGTGATGGTGACGATCGCTATGTTTATAACCAACGAAATAATTACGATAAAGGTTATAATCCTGAAGGAAATAAAGAGTTTCAAATAGCCCGGATTAACCGGAATTTTGATTTTAAAGTTCTTGCAATTCAAAATGATTACGGGCTTAGGCGCCATCAAAAAAAAGTGGCTATAAGAAACGCCGAACGTGAAAGAAATGTACAGATACGTTTAATAAAATCAAGGCCTGGAAGTTGGAACAGAGCTCAAAGACATGATGAAAACAGGCACTAACAAAGCTTCCAATAATTAATTATCCTCTACTTCTACAAGAAAAAAGCCCCGCGTCAGCGGGGCTTTTTTGCGAACCTTTTGTTATCTCTATTTGTTTAATTCAGTAAATGGAATAATCTTTGGTTGAGTCTCATCACATGTTCATCTTTATACCCATCTTTGTACAGGTGGCAAATGACCTGGAGAAAATTTAAATAATTTTGAAAGTAATGAAGCATTTATGAGTTTTAAGAAATCCAGGGAATATTTAATATCGAAAAAATTTGACGGTTTTTTCTTTGATCTAAACAATGCGACACAATTTGTTATCCGTTTTTTTAAAGCAGTGCTTAAGCCACCTTACGAATTTAAGGAGATTTTACGCCAATGTTACGAAGTCGGGTATAAATCACTACCTCTAATTACACTAACCGGTTTTATAACCGGCCTTGTTTTTACCAAGCAGTCCCGGCCGTCACTATCGGAGTTTGGCGCCAGCTCCTGGTTGCCATCACTCGTTGCTATTGCAATTGTAAGAGCACTGGCTCCATTGGTTACTGCACTGATTTGCGCGGGAAAAGTAGGCTCAAATATTAGTGCCGAACTGGGCTCTATGAAGGTTACGGAACAAATAGATGCCATGGAAGTATCCGCAATAAACCCTTTTAAATTTTTGGTGGTTAGCAGGGTATTGGCTACCACGCTAATGATTCCTATGCTGATGTGTTATACCGGTGGCGTTGGTATGTTGGGCGCGTTTTTGAATGTTCATGCAAATGAAAATACCAGTTTTATTTCTTTCTTCCAGGCGGCTTTTGAGAAAATTTCGTTTCTCGATATTTTTTCTTCGTTCTTTAAAAGCATTGTATATGGTTTTACAATTGGCATCGTCGGTTGTTATAAAGGATTTAATGCCGCAAACGGAACTGAGGGCGTAGGAAAAGCTGCAAATGCGTCTGTGGTTCTTTCAATGTTCCTGATTTTTATTGAGGAAATTTTAATTGTGCAAATAACTAATAGCTTCAGACCATAATGGAAATTGAAAAATATAATACCGGGCCGCGGGAATTAGTTATTTCCATTCGGGACTTGTATAAATCTTTTGGAAATAATCATGTGCTGCAAGGAATTAATCTTGATGTATCTAAAGAAGAGAATGTTGTGGTGCTCGGGCGCTCAGGTTCCGGTAAATCGGTTTTAATAAAAATTATTTGTGGCCTACTAAAGCCGGACAGCGGAAAAGTAAATGTATTGGGAGAAGAAGTAGATCTTTTAAAAGACAAAGCATTGCAGTCGCTTCGGCTTAAAGTTGGGTTCTCTTTTCAAAACAGCGCTTTATATGATAGCATGACGGTAAGAGAAAATCTTGAATTTCCATTGGTGAGAAATGCCCGCCATTTGCCAAAAAAGGAAGTTGCCGAACAGATAGAATCAGTATTAGAAGATGTTGGGCTATTGCAAACTATCAATCAAATGCCTTCGGAGCTTTCCGGTGGCCAAAGAAAAAGAATTGGAATAGCCAGAACATTAATTCTACGGCCTGAAATTATGTTATACGATGAGCCAACGTCCGGGCTTGATCCTATCACAAGCATTGAAATCAACAATCTTATAAACCTTGTGCGTGAAAAATTTCATACGAGCTCTATAATTATTACACATGATCTTACCTGCGCTAAAACAACCGGTGATAAGTTGGCTATGCTTTTTGATGGGAAGTTTCTAAAGCAGGGTACATTTGACGAAGTATTTGCAGACAAGGATGAAAAGATTCAAAATTTTTACAAATATAATTTTATCAATTAGCAATGAAATCTACCAATAACACCAGGGCGATAATTGTGGGGATTTTTGTTTTCCTTGGACTGGCAATTTTTATAATAACCATACTCACTTTAGGATCCCAACATAAAACATTTGAACATAAAGTGACAGTAAAATCATTTTTTGAAAATGTGAATGGCTTACAAAAGGGAAACAATGTGTGGTTTTCAGGCGTAAAAGTTGGCACTATAAAAAGAGTAAATTTAATCGGCAATGGAAAAGTAGAAGTAGATATCGATGTGGAAAACCAATCACTACAATACATACGTAAAGACGCTAAAGCGAAAATAAGTACTGACGGACTTATCGGTAATAAAATAATTGAGATTTATGGCGGCACGGCAAAAGCGGCGCAAATAGAGGCTGGAGACGTACTCGTAAATGACAAATTGCTAAATACCGATGAAATGATGAACACACTTTCAAAAAATAATGATAACCTGAACGCGATTACTAATGATTTTAAAACCATCAGTAAAAGATTGGTAGATGGCAAAGGTTCTATTGGAAAATTATTGACGGATGAAACAATGACTGACCAGATAAATTCTATGATAATTACGCTGCACAACGCCGCAAAAAATCTTGATAAATTATCATCAAATGTTTCTGCTTACACCGCCAAACTTAATGACAAGGGAAACCTGGCGAATGACCTGGTGACCGATACAGTGGTTTTTACGAAATTGAGAGCAACAGTTGCTCAATTGCAGGGGGTTGCCACTACTTCCCAAAGTGTGATTAGCAACCTTGATAAAGCCGGTACTACTTTAAATAATGGACTTAATGACAGCAAGTCGCCAATAGGGATGATGCTTAATGACCAGCAGACGGCTACCCAGTTGAAAATGACCTTGCAAAATCTGCAATCAGCCAGTAAAAAATTGGATGAAGATCTGGAAGCGGCTCAACACAATTTTCTATTGCGGGGCTTTTTCAAAAAGAAAGCAAAAAATGAAAAAAGAGATAGTACAGAAAATTAATTTATTGCTTTGTTGGTAGATCAAAGGCCACTGCGTCGTGCTCAAAATGTCCTTTATGAGAGCCATCGCAAAATGGCTTATTAGCAGATAGGCCACAACGGCAAATTGAAATCACATCCCGATTACCTAACCCATATATGTTACCATCTTTGTCAACAATTTCAAAATCACCTTCTACTTTAAGTGATCCGTTGCTTCTTACCGTAAGTTTCGTCGTAGCCATTTTTTCTATAATGATGAGCGTCAAAAATAGGCAAATTAACTCCAACAAACTTTCACATCTTTATTTGAAAATGAAAAAAAAGCGATAAAAAAATAATTTATATTCATATTCTTAAACGACAAGTTGTTGACCAGATTTTACAAATACAGCCTAAGGACAGTTGGAATCATTATAGGTTTACTAATTGTTGCCTACATTATTCTCTACGCCTATGTTACTATAAATAAGCGATCAATTATTAAGCAGGTTACAGAGAAAATTGAAAAAAAATTAAATGGAAATGTTACTATTGGTGATGTTGACCTAAGTATTTTAAGCACCTTTCCTAAAATTGCTGTTGTGCTTCATAACGTTTCCGTTACTGATACGATGTTTACCAGGCATCACCATGCTTTTTTTGTTGGAGCGCGCGTCTATATTGAGCTGGGCATATTAAATCTCATAAGAAAAGAACCGGCTCTTAGCGGTTTGAAAATAGAAAAAGGCGCGGTCTATTTATACACCGATTCAAGCGGCTATACTAATACCTATTTGATGAAACCTAAATCGAATGCTTCCGAGACATCAGGCGGAACAGGAAGTAAGTCAAAAAGTGATTTGGAATCTATAGTTCTTAAAGACGTAAGTATAATAGATGATGATGGCGTAAATACTAAGCTATATAACATTTATGTTAATGAACTTAAGCTTAAACTTGAGGAAAAAGATAGCACGACTTTTTTCTCAGCTAAGTCAGACATGTTGGTGCACAATCTTGCCTTTAAAACTGCCAACGGCAGCTTTCTGAAAGAAAAGAAATTTGAAGGAAATTTTGATTTCAGG
Source organism: Chitinophagales bacterium (assembly GCA_038245055.1). GTDB lineage: Bacteria > Bacteroidota > Bacteroidia > Chitinophagales > Chitinophagaceae > Ginsengibacter. The sequence goes on from JBBRSV010000003.1 coordinate 55,095, forward strand.
TATAATAAAAAAGTAAATCAACTTCAGTTTGATAGCATCGATATCAAATTGGGGGAACAACCGTTTAACCTTTCCGGAAGGTTTGATCTGGTGGGTCCTGAGCCTCAATTCATACTTAATGTTCATACACGCCAGATATTTTACAATTTTGCAAAAACACTATTGCCACCAAAAATAGACAGTGCCTTATCTCTTGTTTCCCTGGATAAAAAATTAGATGCTGATGCACAAATTTCCGGTCCGTTAAATGGTGGTGATCCTTTGATATTGGTGACATGGAACGTTGGGCATAGCGGGCTTAATACACCTTTTTTAAACTTTGACGATGCCAGCTTTACTGGCTATTTTACTAACGAAGTTGTTGTTGGCGCGCCGAGGCGTGATCCAAATTCGAAAATTGTTATCAATAATTTTGCAGCCACATGGAGTGGTTTTCCCATTTCATCAGCCAGTATTGAAATTCTTAATCTATTTAAACCCGTAATGTCTTGCGATCTTGCTTCAAGCTTTCCTCTCAAAAAAATAAATGACATGCTGGGAAGCAATTCCATACAGATACAAGATGGCGAGGGCACGATAGACATAACTTACAAAGGGCCAATTGAAAAAAATACCACCACCAATTCTTTGTTAAATGGAGAACTTGCCTTTAAAAATGGAAATATTTTATATGTGCCAAGAGGCGTAGAAATGAAAGATGTGACCGGGAGGCTGATATTTAAAAATTCAGACGTTTACATTCAAAACCTGCAATGCAATGTGCTCAACACAAAATTTGTAATGAACGGAGCAGCCAAAAATCTGCTGACTTTAATGAATACAGAACCAAACAAGGCCATCATTGATTGGAATATTTATACTCCCTCTGTAAACCTTTCGTCATTTACTTATTTACTTAAGAAAAGAAAAAGTAGCGACCATGTTAAATCGCAAAAAAATAAAATGAATAACATTGATGATGTATTGGATGAAGGTAGCTTACATGTTAAGCTTCATGCTGATAATTTATCATACAGGAAATTTTTTGCCACTAACGTGTTAGCTGATGTTATGTTGATGCAAGATGATTACAAAATAAATAATGTGAGCATGAATGGTGCAGGTGGACATATAAACCTTGATGGATCTTTAATTTTACAAAAAGATAATTATCACCAGGCTAGGGCAAATATTTTGCTGGATAATGTTAATGTGAGTAAGGTTTTTGAATCGTTTAATAATTTTGGGCAAGATGGAATAAAGGCCGAGAATTTAGAAGGCAAGCTTAAAGCAAAAATAGTTGCGGCCCTTGCGATAGATGATGATGGAAAAGCCTATCCAAACAGTGTAACAAGCGTTGTTGATTTTTCACTTACAAACGGGGCGCTTAATAATTTTGAACCGGTAAAAAAGTTGCAAACTTTCGTATTTAAAGACAGGGATTTTCAAAATATACGCTTTGCAGAATTGAAGGACAAACTGGAGATAGCAAACGATGAGATAAAAATTAACCGTATGGAAATTGAATCCAACGTTCTATCGATGTATGTGGAAGGAATTTATAGCATGAAAGGTAAAACTGATATGAGCATACAGGTTCCGCTGAGTAATCTTAAAAAAAGAGATTCGGATTTTATACCCAAAAATAAAGGTGCAGAGAAAAAAGGCGGCACCAGTATTTATATAAGAGGACGGCCAGGATCTGATGGAAATATCCAATTCAAACTTGACCTGTTTGGCAAGTTTAGTAAGGCTCAAAATAAATTGAACCAGGATAGGTAGGTAAAAGAGATTCTATTTGAAATTTACTTATTCCTATAAATTTTTTGCAATGAAAATATTAATTATCGGGATTTGCATAATTCTGTTTTTTTGCTTTTTATCTTTTAGCCAGGGTGAAAAAATTCCTTATGGCAACAATCCTGCGGCCGGAAAATATTATGACATTCGCGGCATTAAAATGTACTGCGAAATATACGGAAGCGGAAAGCCATTATTAATGATACATGGAAACGGAGGCAGCATTAGTAGTTTTGAAAATAACATTCCTTATTTCTCAAAAAAATATAAGGTAATTGTTGCCGACAGCCGTTCACAGGGTAAATCAAAAGATGAAGGTGATTCCTTAAGTTTTGAAATGATGGCCGATGATGAAGCGGCGCTGCTTAATAAGCTTAACGTTGATTCGGCCTACGTTTTAGGATGGAGTGATGGAGGCATAGTTGCTTTATTGCTTGCAATGCGGCATCCTGAAAAAGTAATGAAGCTGGCTTCAACTGGTGCTAATTTGTGGCCTGATTCCTCAGCAATTATTTCATCAGTTTGGGAAGATGATAAAGCCACTTTTGACTCCTTTGGAAATAATAAACCAGAAAGTGATGAGGCGAAAAATAATAGAAAATTATTTCTTTTAGATTGGCTTCAACCAAACATATCATTATCTGAATTGCATGAAATCAAATGCCCTTCTTTAATAATTGGCGGCGATCACGATATAATCAAAACCGAACACACAACCGTCATATATCAAAATATTCCAAATGCTGAATTATGGATTGTACCTAATTCGGGCCATGGTACTTTGGTAGAACATAAAGATGAATTCAATAAAATGGTTGACGAATTTTTTATAAATCCTTTTCATAAAAGAAATTGAAATTTTGTCCATTGATTATTGTTAAAGATGATCATGTAAAAAACTTCTTGAGTCACAAATCTTACCTTTAAACAAAAACATTCATGAAAAAGTTACGTTTCATTGTATATTTCTTCTTTGTTTTAATAATGATTTCCTGCAAAAATTCTTCGGCACAAAATCCTCAAAACTGGACGAGCAAAGATCTCACAGCGCCTTCTGATTTGGCGGCGACATTAAAATCGAATAAAAATGTTCCTATTATGTTTAGCATAGGGCCAGGCGCTATTATTCCAAACTCTATAGATATTGGTATGGTAAAAGACGAAAAAAATATGGACAAGTTTCGCGAGCAAATAAGCAAACTTCCTAAAACAACAAATATTTTAATTTACTGCGGATGTTGCCCATATGAACATTGCCCGGATGTAAGGCCGGCGATTGCTCTGCTGAAAAATATGAAGTTTACAAATTATCATTTGCTCGATTTACCGCAAAATATTAAAACAGATTGGATTTCAAAAGGATATCCAACAAAGGAATAAAAGTCTATTCCTGTTTTTTTTCGGTTGGCCTAATATCTTCATCGGACTCTTTTTCGTAAATCAAAATCTTTACGGTCCACTCAGGAAAACTATAGTTTAGGGCCACTTCTATTTTAAGTTTTTCCATGTACTGCCCGCTTTTATCAGGCTCAAGTATGCTGGAAGCAAACGCACGATTATCATCCGGGGAATCGTAGGAACCTTTAAATCTCCACAACCTGTTGTTATGCATATTATAACTGGCTCCGTTAAGCTCGTTATAAATCTGTTTATATTTTTCCGCTGCTTCTTTATAATCTTCGGAGTTAAACATGTTGGCCTGCCAGCTAAAATTATTGGGCACACTTTTTATTTGTGTAATTGAACTTTCAGATGCGCCTAATGGTAAAACTTTGCTTGCATATTCAATGGTGCTTACAGTTTCGGAAATTACTTCGCCTTTTATGTGATCGAAATGATCAAAATAATCACCGGCAACTTTTTCAATGTCTGGTTTTATTGAAGAGGAAATTTTTAAACCAGTAATATTGTTTTGAGCAGACAGTTGAATGGTGATCAAGAGAACAAAAATTGAACATAATTTTTTCATAAGGGTGGGTTTGGTTTTTTAAATATTGGATTTGAAAGAGCGATGATAGTAAAATAAAACAATCTGCATTACAGAGAATAATGCACAGGTGTTAATATCTCTAATTTTAATAGACGCGCCATGATTGTAAATTTATTTCGATTGTTTGATCAGTTTTTGCCGAAAAAAATTTTATCGATAACATATTGAAGCAGTAAATATTGTACATACCAATAAATTTATTTAAATTCAATCTAACTTAAAGCTTGATATCATGAAAAATTTAATTTTCTTCTGCATTGTTATTATTACTATCAGTTGTAATTCAAATGTTAAGCCAACCCCTAAAATGCCTGGCGCCTACTTTATGATTTCTCAAACCATTAATGATGGAAAAAAAGACACCAAACTAACAGATCTAAAACAGCTGAAAATTTATACTGAAGATATGATGATGTACACGCAGGTAAATCCAACTGATTCTGCTTCAGGATTTGGCCTTGGTTCTTACACTGCCGATACAGGAACTGTAGTTGAAAATGTAATTTACAGCGCTGCCGATACAACCATTAATACGCCAAGATCTTATAATTTAAATATTACAACTTCTCCTGAAGGATATACGCAGGTAATTCCCGAAATAATGGTAGGCACTCAAAAATCTAAACTTACTGAAGAATACCAGGCCGTAGGAAAGGCGCAAACAACTCCGTTAGATGGCGTGTGGAAAGAAACCGATTTTTATATTGTAAAAGGCACCGACACTATGCTTAGCAAACGAACACAATACAAAGCTTTTTATGCAGGTTATTTTATGTATGGGCATACATTAAAAGACTCTGCCAACAGGACTTTTACAGGTGTAGGTTTTGGCACATTTGTAATGGATGGAAAAGATAAAATTAAAGAGACAGATTTAAATTCTACTTATTCAATAGCCGTAGGCCAATCTTTTGACATTGGCGTTGAAATTAGTGATGCAGATCACTATAAGCAAACAATTGTTAGCGCCACTGATGGATCAAAGAGCGTTGAATTTTATGAGCGTGTAAAGAAATAATTTCATAAAAAAGTTCTTTTCATTGGCCGACTTTTTTGGTGTGGGAGATTTCTTTCTATTCATTAAAGTTCACTTAAAGAGTTCAGTTTTTTTTCAAGTACTATAAATTCCAGTGGAGTTTGAACAAGTATATCCCTGTCTTCTCCGGGAAAAGGTTTTTTTATGCCCGTGTCAATGTAGCCGTGCCTTTTATACCAATCAATTAATTCATAACGCACGGAAATAACAGTCATATAAATTTTGCTGCATCCCAGTTGGTGCGCATTAATTTCAGCAGCTTTTAATAATTGTTTGCCGATGCCTTTGCCTTGCAGTTCTGGCATTACACTTAACATTCCTAAATACAATACACTATTCTCCTTCTCTAAAAATACGCAAGCTTTAATAATTTTTTCTTCAGTATATTTTAAAAAAAATGATGATTTGCTGTTTAAAATACGGGAGAGTTCTTTTTTATCGATACGGATTCCTGTAAGTAGGTGGGCCTCATTTGTCCAACCTTTCTTTGCTTCGTCTCCACGGTATGCAGAGTTGATGAGTTGATTTAATTCCATTATGTCTGAAGTGGTCGCTTTTTCAATTGAGCCCATAATTTTTGCTCTAAAATAAAATAAAACTGAGCACTAAATGAGCAACCATTCCTTATTATTTACCTTTAGATTTAGAAACAACAGAAAGAGTTTTATTTATGAAATCGAATGATCCATTACACGGCAAAACACTTGAGGCAATTTTGCATTACCTCGTAGAAAAATATGGATGGAAAGAAATGTCTGATCAAATTCGTATTAATTGTTTTTTAAAAGACCCGAGCATAAAATCCAGTCTTACTTTTTTGCGCAAAACTCCTTGGGCGAGAAAGAAAGTGGAAGAGTTGTATATTTTCTCTGTTTCATAAATAAGATTTGTTTTAAAAAACGTTGAATATTAGACAGTCATTTTGTGATTTCTGTTTTTGTTAACCTTCAATCTTTTACTTTTAAAATTCAATGAACGTCGATGAAAACATTTTTGATTACTCTAAGTATTTTGACGGGCTTTTGCTGCAGTGCGCAGGATGATTTTCAGGATACCCGAAGAAAGAACGAATCTTTTGCCAAACTTCCCAAAACAGAAATAAGGGCTGATCTCGCCACATTTACTTTGTCAGGTATAGATGAAGCAGTTGGAAAGAATGAATTAAAAAAAATTCCCTTTACAAAATTTGGAGATGATTTTATGAATTTTGGAGGGGATGGTGTTGCAGCTGAAATTATGCTTTCGCCTTTTAACCCTGCCAAACATAAAATGGACTATGATGAAAAATACCTGATAAGAATTGACAGAAAACCTTATTATGGAAATTTTGGCAAAGTTCCTAAAACTTATATAAGTAGAATTATACTTACGTACGGAACCGATAGTATCACAATTCCTCCGGCCGCTTATTTTGATATCTATAACGTGAACCTAACTTACACGGATAAAGGCACAACTCGCTCCCGCAACGGAATTTACAAGTCGAAAGACGGCCATTGGATTTATTTGTATATTTTTTGTAAAGATGCTACCGGAAGCTACGAGGTAACATGGATTATCCAGGATAAAAAATATCTCCGCCGTGTGTTGGATTATGGATTTATGTAAACATTTTTCGGTAAACAAAAATCTTTTTCCACGGTCTTAAATTATACTAACCGAAGAAAGGTATCGACACTTATAAAAATTGGAATGATTTTAGTATTGTGTTCAATAAGATGCCAAACAAATCTTCACTCATTTATTTAAGCCGGTTTGCAATTATTCCCGCCATATTGTACAGCTTGCCTGTAATATTTTTCCTAAAAGATCGAAGATTTTCTGACACGTGGTTGTTGTATCTCGGCAGCGCTTTATTTTTATGCTGCATATTTGCATTTGGAATTATGTATGGTGGTAAAGTTGGCAATGCTCCAGACCATGCTTATAATGGGTTTGTTGTAACAATTTTAGGAGTGATTTTCTCCTGTATTTTCATTTTACTTTTATCTTTAATAATTACTCCTGAAGTGTTTCATTTTGGAACTGGCAATGATGCTCTTCAACAAACGCCCGCGGCAATTACTAAAAGTGGCACACATAGTATTTTGTTTATTCTTCTGGCTAATGCACTTATAGTTAATTTTTGTGGCGGAGTTTTTTCAACCGTAATGGCTAAAGGAAAAAATGCAGAAAAAAATCTTCCTCCCAACGAATAAATTTTTTACTAACTACTTTTTTCAGGATACATTAATTTACACAAAAATTTAAAAATGAACAACTTTGTCAGAGCCTTAATAGCTGGTTGGGGAGCTAAAAAAATTGGTGGTGGCTGTTTAAGTACCATCGTGGTATTCGTAATTATCTATTACGCATTGGGGACATGTAATTCGCATCCTGTGCAAACTGTACCACAACGGAATTCTAGTATACAAGTTTCACCACATAAAACAGCCATGGTGATTAATTTACAAGACAACTTAAATGCGCGGATGAGCAAATCTGATAAGCAAGGCATAGTTTTTTTTTAAAAGTGTACTTTCTTAATTTTTGTTTTGCATATAATGATCTAAGCTAATTAGTTCGTAAAGTGGAGTTGGAACCAGCAGTTTATTGTTGTGCCAATACTGTCTTAAAATAAAATGAGCAGGTGGCTAATCTATCGGGGACTATTGAAATAATTTTTGTTGTAAAAACTTGGAGAAATACCTCCTGATTTTCAAAGAAGCCCTGCAAAAAAATCTTTCAATGATAAGTATTCTTCTATCAGAACTTTTTGTATTTAATTTTGTCTTGTATAAAAAACCTTTTAAAATGAATATTAAATTAATGGCCATGAGTTTGTTAATCGGTTCAATAGGTATTGCGTCTTGTAACCAACAAAACAGTAGTTCCGAAACCGTTGAAACGAAAACTTCCGCTGATACGGTTAAAACGGATACCGTATCAATAAAAGAAGAAGCCGTTAGTTACGCCGTTGCTGGAAAAAATTATAATGGATTTATTTTTTATAATTCTAATGACACGGGCAAAAGACCTGCAGTGTTAGTGATTCCTGAATGGTGGGGCATGACCGATTATCCGAAAATGAGAGCAAAGCAACTTGCTGAACTTGGCTATGTAGCGATGGCTGTTGACATGTATGGCGATGCAAAAATAGCCGCCAATCCCCAAGAGGCGCAAGCAATGGCAACGCCATATTATAAAGATCCAACACTTGCAAAAACCATGGTAGATGCAGCATTGCTGAAATTGAAGAGTTTTCCTGAAACTGACACTGCTAAGGTAGCTGCGATAGGTTACTGTTTTGGCGGATTTATTGTGTTGAATGCGGCAAAATTAGGCGCTGGTCTGAAAGGCATTGTAAGTTTTCATGGAGATCTTGGAGGCGTACCAGTAAATTCAAACCTATTGAAATCTAAAATATTAATTTGTCATGGTGAAGCAGATAAGTTTGTGACAGAAGACGCAGTTAAAGCGTTTAAAAAATCAATGGACTCTGCGGGAGTTGCTTTTACTTTTAAAGATTATCCTAATGCAACGCATGCATTCACTAACCCTGCTGCCACCGAAATTGGCAAAAAATTTAATATGCCAATTGCCTATAATGAAGCTGCCGATAAAGAATCCTGGAATGAAATGAAAGATTTCTTTAAACAATTATTTTAAAAAAGATATAGCAAATTATTATTGCTAAATCTTCCTACAATCCACTGTAGAATGAAGTCAACACCATTGTAGAACATATTTCTAACCTGATGTTATTCAAATAAATTAGCGGCTAACTTTCTAAAAGTTATGCACCTTTCAACTATTTGACCAGTTAAGATGCGGGGTTTTAACATTAATTTTCCTCCGACGGTTGAGCCAGGTATAATTATTTCATGATAAAGATTATTATTCACATTAAAATATTTTAATCATGAAAAACAAAAGAAACGGGAGCTTTAATAATATGAACAGGTATCCCGAAAACGATCGCTACAGACAGGACAATGACAACTACAATAACCGAAATGAGAACTACTTCGATTATGACAGGAATAATTCAGATTACGATAAGCAGAACAATAATTACCCCACGTCAAATAACAACAGGTATGGTAGCGAAAATAGATTTCTATATCAACAAGACCGGAATAGAAATTTTGAGGACCGATCTTCTGACTACGGGCACTCTTATCCGGATAATTTAAGAAATCAAGATCCTAATAATTACTCGAATCATAACTATAGGGATGGATACTATGATAGCAATAGTAGCAACGAGAGAGATAACTCTTATAATAACAGGCGCGGGAATTTTGGATCTAATAATCCGCAGGATCGCGACTGGTGGGATAAAACAAAGGATGAGGTTTCATCTTGGTTTGGTGATGATGACGCAGAGCGCAGGCGCAAGATGGACGACGCAAGAGATAATAGCCACAAGGGAAAAGGGCCGAAAAATTACACCAGGTCACAGGAAAGAATTAAAGAGGATATTAACGACAAACTAAGCGACGACTGGATGGTAGACGCCTCAGATGTAGAAGTGGAAGTTTCCGGCTCAGAAGTTACGTTGAAAGGAAACGTAAATAGCAAGCAGGCAAAAAGAAGAGCAGAGGATTGTGTAGATGCCGTTTCTGGGGTTACGCATGTTCAAAACAATTTGAGAGTACATTTAAACGCTTCTATAAACACTACTGATACCAGCTCAGGAAAAACAAAAATTACACCTACTACAGATTATACTGCAAGGCATAGAAAAGAGACTATGAATCATAATTAGAAGTTTGTTAAGCAATAAAAAAGTAAGCGCTGCAGATTAGTTATTTGCAGCGCTTTTTTTTGATATGATTTATTGCCAAAATTTGTTTCCCTATTAAGACAGATTTATATGAGAATACTCGATTATTTAAACATTAAAATTAAAATTTATCAAAAAGGCTTGCATCTGTAGATTACAAAGACTACTTTTACATCCACTTACATGATCTCCCTCTCTTCCCAATTTCCCTGAAACAGCCATATTACGTTTACTTGTATAATCCTTTTATTTTAGAATAAGAATAATTCAAATATCTCCTGAATTCCAATTCCACTGTCTTCCTAAAGCTTTTGAATAAGCAAACCGATTAAGTTTTTAAATCCAGCTATTCCAAGTAAAGCCAAATCGCTTTAGAAATCGTATGTGATTTTGTACAATTCTAACAGCTCTCCTCTATCTTCTGAAAACCTCAGACTGAAATCTGGCATCAAATTTACAATATAATAATTCGGACTTATAATAATCAAAGCTTAACCTCAATTAAATAACACGTTATGGAAAATTTTTACACTGCCTACACTAAAGTTGTTCAGAATACAACATTCTACTTTGTCAAAAAGTATATTACTTTTCCTGAATATAGTGATGTTCCGGGTGTTTTAGAGAGCTATGGCATGCATGCTGACTTTAATAGAGCGTGCGAAATAGCAGCAGTAAAAGATCAGCAAGTGAGGAAAAACCTATTTGCAGATTTGCAAGACAATGAAAGTAGTGCTAAAATTATTTATATGGATATGGCTAAAGGCCAGATTGTTGCCCAGTAATATTAAATTTTATTTTATTTTTCTATTACATTTCAAAGCAACTTTTTATTGAAATCTTTTTATTCAAAGGCTATAATCTTCATTCATTTGGCATAACTAATTTTGCTTTATCAACCGTTTAATTGTTTTTCTACACCTTAAGCTGAAATTGAAATCTCAATTATGAATTTCAATATTGTTCATCTTTTAGCTTTTCCCGCTGTTTGCCTCAAATAGCGTAATTATTTTCCAATACATTTCATTCGAAAAAATAAATAGCGGCGAATTAAACTTTTTTTTTATCAGTAGGTCTTAAATTCTGACTTCTAAATTTTTTTCTTTTTACAAGAATGAATTTCAAACTATTTTGAATGTCCGTATCTTCCAATCAATTAAAAAATCAGCATTTACTTTGGAGGGCATCATTTGGCCCCAAAGCCGAAACTTTATCTGGGTTAACTGGCATTTCACAAGGTGATTTATATGCTGATCTAATTAAAACTTCTTTTAAAAAAGCTGCGCCTTTTAATGTTGCCAAAAACCTTTTTTATGGAATGGTAAAAGGAAGTCAGGACGTTGGAATGTTACAAAAACTCAACCAGGACCAAAAAAAAATGCTGCGGAAACAATCCGTTGACGAGTTAAAAAATTTGAACCTTACGTGGTTAGATGAAATGGTGAACAGTGATGCGCAACTAAAGGAAAAAATGAGCTTGTTTTGGCACGGACATTTTGCGTGTCGTGTCATTAATATTTTTTTTCAGCAGCAACTTATTAATATTATCCGCGAAAATAGTTTAGGAAATTTCGGAGATCTTCTCCGGCAAGTAAGCAAAAGTCCTGCTATGCTTTCCTTTCTTAACAATCAACAAAACAAGAAACAGCACCCAAACGAAAATTTTGCCAGGGAAGTAATGGAACTTTTTACCATGGGCAGAGGAAATTATAGAGAGGAAGATGTAAAAGAAGGGGCAAGGGCGTTCACAGGATGGGGATTTAATTTGCAAGGCGAATTTGTAAACAGGCCTTTCCTACACGATAACGGCAACAAGGATTTTCTTGGTAAATCAGGAAATTTTGATGGAGATGATATTATTAATATTTTATTAGAACAGAAGGCAACCGCAAAATTTATAACACAAAAACTGTACAGGTATTTTGTAAATGATAAGCCGGAGCCAGACAAAGTTGAATGGTTAGCCAATCGTTTTTATAAAAATGGATATGATCTGCAAAAGTTAATGACCGACATATTTACCAGTGAATGGTTTTTTAAATCTCAAAATATTGGAACCCATATTAAGTCGCCCGTTGAGCTATTGGTTGGTATTAGAAGGATGATTCCGATGGAACTTGAAAAGCCGGAAACGCAATTATTATTTGAGAGGGCGCTTGGGCAAATTTTATTTTATCCCCCAAATGTGGCAGGATGGCCTGGCGGAAAAAACTGGATAGATAGCAGTGCATTAATGTTACGTATGCGAATTCCGCAAATTCTTACCGATGCAGATGAATTTGTAGTGAGGCCTAAAGACGATGATGATACGATGATGGGAATGGAAGGAATTGACCCCAAAACCAAAGCCAGAAGAGTAAACGCAACTATTAATTGGGATATAGTTACGGAAATATTTGATAAGACTCCGAAAGAGAAGTTGATGCAAAAAATAGGCGACACGGTTTTACAAACAAAAAATAAAATCGATCCAATTATTCTCGGTGAATATGTCGACAAAGGCGCAAGAGATACTTTTATTAAGACTACAATTGTTGAGTTGATGAGTACCCCTGAGTACCAGCTATGTTGACAAAAAATATTAAGAATTTTTAATTTTTTAAAATGTTATTAAAGCGAAAAGAATTTTTACAGTTTAGTTCTTTGGCAACTGCATCACTAATGTTGCCAAAATTTCTGAAAGCTTTTGATGGCAAATCCTTTGTTCCGCCAGGAAATAAAGTACTGGTTATATTACAGCTTAGTGGTGGAAATGATGGGCTCAACACGGTTATACCTGTGCGAAATGATATTTATTATAGATCGCGTCCCAAATTGGGGATTGAAAAAGACAAGGCGCTTCAACTTACCGATGAAGTGGGCATTAATCCTGCATTGCAATATTTTAAAGAACTATATGATGATGGGAGCCTTGGCATAATAAATAATGTAGGATATCCAAACCCGGACCGCTCGCATTTTAGAAGTATGGACATTTGGCAAACTGCCAGTGACAGCGACAAATATATTTATACCGGGTGGCTTGGCCGTTACCTGGATGCACAATGTAGCGGTTGCGATAGGCCCACGCAGGCACTTGAGTTGGATGACGTGTTAAGTCTCGCCTTGAAGGGTGAAAATAATAAAGCCCTTGCTGTAAAAGATCCCAGGAGGCTTTATAACACCAGTCATGAAAAATATTTTAAACAAATAAGCGCGGCACATGTACCGGAAGAGGAAACGGTAGATTATCTCTATAAAACTTTGAGCGAAACGCTTAGTAGTGCTGATTATATTTTTGAACAAAGTAAATCGCATCCTTCTTCGCAAATATATCCTTCAACGGAAACCGGGAAAAATTTAAAAACAATTTCATCGCTTATTATGAGCGACATCAATACTAAAGTTTATTACCTGAGCCTTGGCAGTTTTGATACACATGTAAACCAGGAAAATCAACAGAAGAGATTATTTACCGAATTGAATGATGCGATCAGCGCCTTTGTAAAAGATTTAAAAACCAACAACCGTTTTCAGGATGTCATGCTTATGACCTTTAGTGAATTTGGAAGAAGAGTTGCGCAAAATGCCAGCGGCGGAACAGACCATGGAACAGCGAATAATATGTTCTTTGTTGGTGGCGGCTTAAAACAAAAAGGCCTGATCAATTTAATGCCTGACCTTAATGATTTAAATGAAGGAGATTTAAAACATACGGTAGATTTTAAAAGCGTCTATGCAACGGTCTTACGTAAATGGTTAGACGCAGATGATCAAAAAATTCTTGGCAAGCAATATGAATATATGAATTTTATATAATTAAGGCATGTGCCTAATAAAAACCCTTTGAGTATTTCAAAGGCAATTTTTATTTAAATTTAATTATTTGAAGGCAATTTTCTTATTTGCTACGTATCCATATTTGATGCTTCCACTACTATTTTATTCAGCCTTTTAGCTAAAGGAAAAAGTAACAGTCCGGCAATTAAAGCAGCAATAACGCTTATTGAAAAAAAGACTGCTTTATTATCAAACTTATCCCAGAAACCCGCGAGAATTCCGGATATTTTGCCGCCCAGGGAAGTGGTTATAAACCATCCGCCCATCATTAACGCAGTTAATCTCCTCGGGGCAACTTTGGAAGTAAGAGAAAGCCCGACCGGGCTTACAAACAACTCACTGATTGTAAAAACGCCGTAGCTGGAAAATATCCATAAGCTGGAAACTTTGTTTTGATAAATATCTGTAGATAAACACGCAAACACCATTACCAGCGAAGATAGCCCTGCAATGATCGTTCCCCAGGCAAATTTACTTGGCGTCGATATTTCCTTACCTCTTGCTTTCATCCATCCGAAAAAGCCAACGATTAAAGGCGTTAGCACAATAATCCAAAAAGGATTTATGGATTGATAAATTTCTGTAGAAATAAGTTTCAAATCTTTGCCCGGCGGTGGGTATTTGCTTTTTTGCAGATTTTGAAAATACAAATCGGTACCCTGCTTCGTCATTACTTTTCCGTTTGCATCAGCCACAGCGCGAAATTGTGCATTAACAACCGGAACTTCAGTTGGCTGCGTGTTTACATTCTCCAGGAAATTAAAAGGTTTTAATGCGGGCTGTATGGCTTTGGGTGCTTCCCTGTCAGTATATGTTTGGGCCCAAATGGTAAGAGCAGTTGAATTTTGATTGTATATATTCCAAAAAATTATAGATACCCCAAATAAAATTAACAGGGTACTAATTCTTTTTTTATCAAAGCCAGTTGCACGATACCATAGACTAAAGTAAAAAAATATTATTGGCACACATGCAAATATGAATGCATCGTTAGAATCAGAACCCATAATGTTTCCGGGAATAAACCATCCGATGGCGCCTGCAATTATTGCAGGTAAAAAAACATAAAGCCCTATTTTGGAAAGAGGCATATCTTCTTTTTGTACTGGCTTTATAACATCCGCATGCCTAACGTGTTTTAATCCAAATGCAAACCATATAAGTCCTAATACCATTCCAAATCCCGCGGCAGAAAAAGCATATCCCCAACTATAATTATTGCGTAAAAATGCCGCAACGAAATTGCAAATAAAGGCACCGATATTTATGCCCATATAAAAGATATTATAGGCAACATCCTTTTTAGGTTTTAAATCCGGCCTGTTATAAATATTACCGAGTAACGTGCTAATGTTGGGTTTAAAAAATCCATTACCTATAATGGCACAAAATAATCCTGTGTACATTAACAGGTTACTACCATTCATCGCAATTAAAAAATAACCAAGCGCCAGCAAACTGCCGCCGAGAAAAATTGACTTTGCATAACCTAAATAACGATCCGCAATTAAACCGCCAATAAAAGGAGTTAAGTAGATAAGAGCAACATAAGTTCCAACAATACTTATCGCAGCTACCGTATCAAGGCCGCGGCCGCCGTGGCCGGTAGTGTCAGTTAAATAAAGGAAAAATATACCGATCATTAAATAGTATCCAAATCGTTCCCACATTTCTGTAAAAAACAAAACATACAACCCGCGGGGATGTTTGCCTTGTCCCAATTCGCCCGTATTTGCAGGAATAATTTGATCGATCATAGTTTAATAAATTTTGTTCTTTATGAAATAAATTCCTTTTTTATTGCCTTGTAAAGTACTGATAAATTTTAATTAGCGAAATTGAATTTTATAAAAACCGGATTGCGAATTTTAAATCTTTGTAATCAACGGTAAATAAATATTTCATAAATCATATCTTGCAGTTTTAGCAGTTTTATAATTAAAACCAAATTCTTTTGAAAATTCTTATTCTAGGCGCAGGCGGCAGGGCCCATACTTTTTGTTGGAAGATCAGTCAGAGTGAATTATGTTCTCAGTTATTTATCGCTCCAGGTAACGCAGGTACCGCTCAGTATGGCGAAAATCTGAATGTATCCGAAACTGATTTTGAAGCATTAAAGAAAATATGCGTTTCTAAAAAAATTGATCTGGTAATTGTGGGTCCCGAAGAGCCTTTGGTGAAAGGCATCTATGATTTTTTCAAAAAAGATAAACAGTTATCTCAAATAATAATTACCGGCCCTTCGGCTGGCGGTGCGCAGCTGGAAGGAAGTAAAGCTTTTGCAAAAGCTTTTATGAAGCGACACAATATACCGACAGCGAATTATAGGGACTTTGACGAGGATACTTACCTGGAAGGCCTTGAATATCTTAAGAATCATAAGCTACCCGTAGTACTAAAGGCTGATGGCCTTGCCGGTGGGAAGGGCGTTGTAATATGTAATCATCCGGTAGAGGCTATGGGAGAGTACGAATTGATTATTCAAAAAGCAAAATTTGGTGAAGCGGGAAAGAAAGTAGTTGTTGAAGAATTTCTAAGTGGTATAGAACTGAGTGTTTTTGTTCTTACTGACGGTAAAGACTACGTGCTTTTTCCTGAAGCTAAAGATTATAAGAAAATTGGAGAAGGAGACGAAGGTATAAACACTGGCGGAATGGGAGCTGTGAGCCCTGTACCTTTTGCCACGGAACATTTTATGGATAAAGTAGTTCAAAAAATTATTGAGCCAACCATTAAAGGATTACGCCAAGAAAACATAGATTACAAAGGTTTTATATTTTTTGGGCTAATTAAAGTGGATGACGAACCTATGGTAATTGAATACAATTGCCGTTTGGGGGATCCTGAAACAGAAGTAGTACTTCTTCGGCTAAAAAATGATTTGGTAAAATTACTTATTGCAACAGAGAAGCAGAAATTACACCTGGAAGAAATTATCATTGACAAAAAAGCGGCAGCTACAATAGTAGCCGTTAGTGAAGGCTACCCAATGGCTTATAAAAAGGGTTATGCAATAGATTTTGGCTACCTCGAAAATCCCGAGGCCATCAAGCATATTGATCCACAGGAAGGAGGCGTAATGGTTTTTCATGCAGGCACTAGGCAAGAAGGAGAAAACATAATAACTAACGGAGGCCGGGTACTCGCAGTTTCTTCGCTGGCAGATTCACTTGCTGACGCAATTGGGCTTTCAAAAGAAATTTTAAATCAAATTCATTTTGAGGGCATGCACTTTCGAAGAGATATTGGCCATGAATTTATTGAATGATGCATTCAATTTAAGTTGCCTTTATCTTGTGCTTAATTTCTTTTTAAAAATAAATTTTGCCTAAATATCCGGGGCAATGCGCAAACAATAAAACTGCATAATCGTCGCAATTTTTATGTTTAAAATGCGTTATTTAATTTGTGTATTTAAATAAAAATTCAAGTAAATCAAATCCTTATCACAATTGTTATTTCGAATTATTTCCTACAACTTTGCATCCATTAGTAATTTTTCAATATCTCCTTAAAACATGGGTCTTTTTAATTTTTTTACTCAGGAAATAGCCATTGATCTTGGTACAGCAAATACACTGATAATTCATAACGATGTTGTTGTTGTAAATGAGCCTTCTATTGTTGCATTAGATCGAAATAATCCAAAAAACATATTAGCAGTGGGCAAAAAGGCATTGATGATGCATGAAAAAACCCACGAAAGTATAAGAACAGTAAGACCCTTGAAAGATGGTGTAATTGCTGATTTTAACGCTGCTGAGCTTATGATTAGGGAAATGATAAAAAAAATCTATCCTAAAAAACCACTGTTTCCTCCTAGTTGGAGAATGATGATCTGCATTCCGAGCAGCATCACAGAAGTTGAAAAGCGTGCAGTAAGAGATAGTGCGGAACAGGCGGGAGCGAAAGAGGTATATCTGCTGCATGAGCCAATGGCTGCCGCATTAGGAATAGGGATTGACGTAGAAGAGCCTGTGGGAAATATGATTATAGATATAGGCGGAGGCACTACCGGCATTACTGTAATTGCTTTAGCGGGTATTGTTTGCGATCAATCTATTCGAATTGCCGGTGATGAATTTACTGCTGATATTATGGAAGCGCTTCGTCGCTATCACAGTCTGTTAATTGGCGAGCGCACAGCGGAACAAATAAAAATTCAAATTGGCGCCGCAATGAAAGACATTGAAAATCCTCCGGAAGATATGCCTGTAAATGGAAGAGATTTGGTTACAGGCATTCCTAAACAGATTATGGTGAGCTACCAGGAGATTGCAGAGGCATTGGATAAGTCGATATTTAAAATTGAAGAAGGCATTTTGAAAGCATTGGAAACCACGCCTCCGGAACTTGCGTCGGATATATATCGGCGGGGCCTGTACCTGACTGGTGGAGGTGCATTGCTAAGAGGGTTGGACAAAAGACTGGCAGCAAAAATTAAACTTCCTGTTCATATAGCCGACGACCCGCTGAAAAGCGTGGTGAGAGGCACGGGACTTGCATTAAAACATTACGACCGCTATCCATTTGTAATGAGGTAACTTTTTTACCGGGGAATATTTGAACACAACAATCACTTCTTATTCAATAGGAATTATTAGTGTATATTTCAAATAAACTTATTAAATCCTCTCCCTTCGGGCGAGATGGTAAAGTCTATTATGCGTAATATTTTTCTTTTTATCCGTATATATTTTAATTTTCTTTTTTTTCTATTTCTGATGGGTATATCGTTCTTTATGCTCTTCAACTATAATAGGTTTCATCATACAGTATATTCTTCCACGGCCGGAGAAATTACCGGCAAGGTTAATAAACAATTTAGCGATGTTGAATATTACTTCAAGCTCAAACGAACAAACGATTCATTGGTAACAGCAAATGCGGTTTTATACAATAAGCTTAAACAGGATTTTGAATTACCCGATACTGTTTCCAGTCTCGCAATTGATACTTTAAGGATCGATACGTTACCCTTTCTAAGAAAATATTTATACCTGCCTGCAAAAGTGGTAGGCAATTCTGTAAGCCAGACTAATAACTACCTGCAGCTCCATCGGGGATCGTTACAAGGTGTTACCGCAGATCTTGGCGTCACGGACATCAATAATTCGGTTATAGGTACAGTAGTTGACGTAAGTAATAACTATTGCGTGGTAATGAGCTTGCTTCACCGGCAAAGTAACATCAGCGCCAAACTTAAAAAAAGTGGTGAAACAGGTAGTGTTGTTTGGGATGGGGTACAAACGAATGTGGTTATTTTAAAGGATATTTCAAAAGATGTAAAAGTTTCAAGTGGCGATACAATTATTACCAGTGGTTTCTCTGATAAATTTCCCTATGGCCTCGTTATAGGTACGGTAATGAATATTGAAAATGACAAGACTTCCAGTACTTTTATAATCAAGGTTAAAACTGCCGCAAATTTCTATAACCTGCAATACGCTTATATTATTAATAATCTTCAAAAAGGCGAACCTCAGCAGCTCCTAAAAAGCGTGAAAAAGACAAATGAGTAGTTTCGTGAAAAATATCATCCGTTTTTGCCTTTTCATCTTAGTGCAGGTGTATGTGCTTAACCAGGTGCCGCCATTGCATGAACTTGTAACTCCTTATGTCTATTTTTTATTTATTCTTTGGCTTCCTTTTAAAATGGGCCGGCGCACTATAATGGTTCTTGCTTTTGCCATTGGATTTGGCCTTGATTGTTTTACAAAAACTTATGGACTCCATGCGGCGGCTTGTGTAATGATTGCATATATTCGCCCGTTCCTAATTAATCTTCTTATTTCACAGGAAGGCGCGGAAAGTAACTACAACGAACCATCTATTAAAAGCATGGGCTTTACACCTTATTTTACTTATGTAGCCATTTTAACGCTTCTGCATCATACCGTGCTTTACTTTTTGCAAGCTTTGCAGGTTGGAGGTTACTTATATTTTATTTTAAAAATCCTAATTTCCACGGCTGTTAGTCTCTTGTTGATTCTTCTTACTGAGTTATTATTTGTGAGAAAACAAAGATTTAGAACAAATACAGTATAGACATATTATTTTTGCATTTAATTCCGTTCTAAACTAGCCCAACCCCGATTAAATCATTTTAAGTCTGTGCCTGCTTTTAACCAGTCTCGTAAAAATATTATAATAGCCATGTTCTCTTTGATGAGCCTGGGCATTATTATAAGATTATTGGACTTACAGGTTTTTAATACTAAATATTCCGTGATGGCAGATGAGCAGGGAAAATTTAGGAAAGTTGTTTATCCCGACAGGGGAATTTTATATGACAGAAGCGGGCATGCGATTTTAAGAAATACAATTATCTACGATTTAATGGTAACGCCCGGTAAGTTACGGGGGATGAATTTGGATACGGCAGCTTTGTGCAGGATTTTGGATATAGATACAGCGGAATTCAAGAAAAGAATTATCACTTCAATTATTAAAAATCGAAGTTACCGCGCCTCTGTATTTGAGCCACTATTAACGCAAGAAAAAATTGCAAGGCTAAACGAGAGTATGTACAAATTTGTACCAGCGTTTTACTTGCAAGAAAGGCCAGTGAGAGATTATCCATATGATGCTGGTGGAAATATTTTGGGTTATCTATCTGAGGTAGATTCATCGTTTTTGAAAAATCATGAAGATGAAGGATACCAGGTAGGGGACTATGCTGGCAGAACCGGCCTCGAGCGCAGTTACGAGAGAGTATTAATGGGTCAAAGAGGTATTGAATTTTGGAAAAGAGACAATAAAAACCGCTTAACTGAGCGGCTTGAAAAGGGAAGATATGATACGGCGGCAATACCTGGAAAAAATTTGCATTTGGCACTCGACGTAAAATTGCAAATGTTAGGTGAGCATTTAATGGAAAATAAAATCGGGGCCATAGTTGCGATTGATCCAAAGACGGGAGGTGTGCTATCAATGATAAGCAGCCCCACTTATGATCCCGGGCTTTTAGCTGGAGGGGAAAGAAGAAAGCATTTTGCGGAACTCCTTTTGGACCCTCGCCTGCCCATGATAAACAGAACTGTCAATGCCTATTACTCTCCGGGTTCTACTTTTAAAACTTTACAAGCTTTAATCGGCCTCCAGGAAGGCGTTATTACAACATCTACAAGATTTTTATGCACCGGTGCATTTTATGGGTGTGGTAAGCCGATGGGATGCCTGGACCCAGGTAATTTTAATTTGAAAGGGGCAATTACGGTTTCTTGCAACACGTATTTTGCCAATGTAATGCAAAGGGTGATAAACAACCCCGAATATCAAAATGTAGACAGTAGTTTGAAAATTTGGGACAACTACATGCATGCTTTCGGCCTTGGTCATAAATTAGGCATTGATATTCCAACCGAAAAGGGTGGATTGATTCCGACACCAAGAACTTACAATAAAATTTACGGGGAAGGGCATTGGAATTTTTGCACTTTCCGTTCAGTCAGCATCGGGCAGGGGGAAGTAAACGTAACACCTTTACAAGTGGCTAACGAAATGGCTTACCTTGCTAATAAAGGCTGGTACATTACACCCCATCTTGTTGATTCAATCGAAGGCGGCGACGTATATGGCATGCTTGATTCTTTTAAAACGAAGCATCGCCCTCTTTCAATACCCGATACATTATTTGAAGCAGTTCACGATGGTATGCAGGGAGTAATGGAAACAGGTACGGGTTCTGCCGCCAAAGTTCCGGGCATTGTAGTTTGCGGTAAAACCGGAACGGTGGAAAATTACTATAAAGGTGTAAAGCAAAAGTCCCACGCTTTTTTTGCCGCATTTGCACCGAGGGAAAATCCGCGGATAGCCATTGCAGTTATATGTGAGAATGCCGGTATGGGAGCAAATTCTTCCGCGCCAATTGCAAGCCTTATGATTGAGCAATATTTAAAAGATTCAATACCCGAACCAGATCGGAAAGAAAAAATAGAAACGCTTGCAAAATTGAACCTGATGCCGGCGCGTATTTATGAAGCTATACACTACAGGGATTCGTTAAGGCGTGCAAAGGATACTTCTTACATGCAGGAGAAAGGCTACATTAAAGTAGCGAAAGATACTATGGGAATTGAAGAAGAAGATGACACCGAAACTTTGGATAAATTAAAAAAAACTAAAACGGATGATCGTTTGCTTACTGATACTTTACCATCCGGGAAAAATGAAAGCCGGATATTGAGGCAAAGCCCGGAGGCCACCTTGCCTGAGAAACAAAGAAAACCGGAAAAGTCAAATCCAATAAAATAACTAACCTTTATTTTTAAATGCGTAGCCAGGCTGTAATATCAAAAGGAATTGACTGGGTTACCGTCTGGTTGTATATCTTTTTTGTATGCCTTGGCATTCTTTGTATTTTTTCGGTGGAGTATCACAATAGTGAAAATATACTTCAAAATATAACGGCCTTAAAAAAGAACTATTCGAGGCAATTATTATTTGCATTTATTTCCGCTGTCATAGCCATAGTAATCTTACTTACCGATAGCAAATTCTTTACCGCAACTGCTAACCTCGGTTATGCTTTTGGCATCGTGCTTATGATGGCAACTTTTGTTGTTGGAAAGGATATCAATGGCTCAAGATCGTGGATTCCATTAGGTTTTTTTAATCTTCAACCGGTTGAAACCTGCAAAATATTTGCAGCGTTGGCTCTTTCAAAATATTTATCAAGGGTAGAAACCAATTTTGATAAAACGCAATCGCAGCTTATTGCAGCTGCAATTGTTTTAACCCCGGCTGCCTTTTCAATTTTGCAAAATGAAACAGGCCTTGCATTGGTGTATTTTGCATTTCTTATTCCAATGTATCGGGAAGGTTTGCCACCGGTTTACCTCATCATTGGGTTTTCGTTTGCAGTGCTCGTAGTAGCGACGATATTGGTTGAGAAAAATACACTGGCGATAATTCTTACAGTCATCGCGGCAATCACTATTTATATTTTGCGTCAAAATATAAAGCGCGACAAAGGCATTCTCCTCGTGATTGTTGCCATATGGATCTTGTGCGTGAGTGTACAAAGGTTCGCCGTGCCCTACATCTTTAAACATGTTTTACAGCCGTACCAGGTGGAAAGAATTCTGAATACATTTGGTGTCGATTACGTGCCTGATGATAACGCCGATGTAAAAAAAATTGACGAGCAAAAGCAGAAGGAAGCGCTGAAAACAAAAAAATTAAAGAAAGCAAGAGAAAATTATAATGTAAAGCAATCAAAAATTGCTATCGGGTCAGGAGGCTTTATGGGCAAAGGTTTTTTAAAAGGAACACAAACGCAGGGAGATTTTGTTCCCGAGCAGCATACTGACTTTATATTTACAACCGTTGGCGAAAATTTTGGTTTTTTAGGAAGTGGACTGGTTATATTATTGTATCTATCTTTCATGCTTCGGATCGTATTCCTGGCAGAAAGACAACGAAGTACTTTTAGCAGGGTTTATGCATACAGCGTTGCTGCTATTATGTTTTTCCACGTCACGATAAATATTTGCATGACAGTTGGGCTGGCACCCGTAATTGGTATCACCTTGCCTTTAATGAGTTATGGAGGTTCATCTTTATTGACGTTTACTATTTTAATTTTCATTTTAATTCGTTTAGATGCGGACAGGCAAATGGTATTAAGATAAATGCAAGCCCGAACTTTTTATTACCGGAAAAAAAAGAACAGAATTCTAAAATGTGCGATTGATAAAAATTTGAAAACATGAAAATTATTCCTCTTAGTGAAGGAGCATTTACGGTAGATCAATCGAAAAAGTTTATTCCATTTCAGTTGGATAAAGATGACTTGCAGGAAAGAACTAAAGGAAGCTTGCTTGTAGAAATTCAACCATTTTGCGTAATTACGTCTAAGGATATACTTATTTTAGATACGGGCCTTGGATTCTCCGATGAAAAAAATCAAATGCAAATTCATAGAAACCTGGCCTTGCATGGTGTTAGTCAATCAGATGTAACAAAGGTTCTCTTATCACACTTACATAAAGATCATTCCGGAGGAATAGCAAAACCCGGGAAGAAGGAAGTAAGTTTTGAAAACGCAAATTATTTTATAAATTCCCGCGAATGGGATTTTGCCTTTGAAAAAGGGTTCCCTTCCTACATCACTGAAGATTTTTTACTTCTTAAAGACGATAACCGATTGCAACTAACAGAGGGCGGCGGTACAATTGATGAATATATTCATTATGAAGAAACCGGAGGGCACAGCCCATATCACCAGGTATTTATGATTGAAGATAACCACGAGAAAATTTTTTATGGCGGAGATGTGGCGCCGCAACTGCAGCAAATGAAAAACAGGTTCAAAGCCAAGTACGATTTTGATGGTTCTAAAGCCATGGAATTACGGGTGAAATGGTGGCAGCAAGGAGAAAAAGAAAATTGGACGTTTCTCTTTTACCATGATATCAAGTATCCTTTTTCCAAATTTTAGATTCCCATTATTAAAAAAGGCCTGCCCTAAAAAGGGCCGGCCGTTGCTAACCTATGAAAAACACCTAATCACAAAAATAGGAGAATTTTTAATTTCTCCAATTATAGTTTTTATTTAATAAGTATAATTATAGAAAATAAACGCCCAAAAAGCGTTTAAAACCTTAGTGATTGCGGTTTTGTAGTCGTCGAATTAAAATTGTACGAAAGTCTCTTTCGGCGTTAAAAAGAGTGTTTAACTTCTGTGGGCCAATAACTTTTTCAAATGCCGGTGAATATTTCTTCCTGGTATTCAATAATTTTTCTTCATTTTCAAGGGCGGGACCATTTTTATAATCCAATTGAAGACTTCGAATTTCATTTTCATATTGATTATAAACAGGCCAAAATTTTTGGGCTTCATCAGGAGTCAGTTGTAACTTTTGAGTAATAAATGCAATTTTGAGTGCTTCAACTTTTTCCCCTCTCGTCTCACTTACATCCTGGGCCTTAACCCAGGAAAAGCTTGCAAACATTACAAAAAATAATAGTATATATTTTTTCATTAGATCTCTTTATTTTATCAATTATTTTTTGCGCCTATTTTATTAAGATAACTGTTCAGCGTATTTGCGTCTTGTAAATAATCAGTTTGATCAGGCATTTCACTTACGTCAATATCGTTTAAAAGCGTCGCGTTATCCATTACATTGCCATTTTTTTCAAGATATTTTACAATGTCAGCATCACTTAATTTAGCAATGCCCGCATTCACTTCATCGGCATTTTTATACTGAAAAGAATTTTTTATTGTTTCTGTAACAGCAACTGAAGACGAGTTTTCCGCAT